>NZ_JAKJJY010000020.1:0-118400 GCF_022320955.1 Clostridium sp. YIM B02555
GTTCAATTTAAGATTGAACAAGGGTTTGGTTAAACATGCCTTTTTTCTGTCTACTTTTAGTTGACAACTTCAACCAATTTTGTTGGCGTAGCCTTTTTTATTTCAAAGGATTGGAAATTGTATATATCAAATTTCTCTTACAATATAATATGCTTTTTAATTTTGAAATGTTTAATTATATATACATATGGGAATATTTATAATATAAAATTTAAAGGAGGAAAATATGTGAGTTATAAATTATTGATAATAAATCCAGGATCTACATCAACAAAAATATCTGTGTATAATGGTGGAAGAGAGATTTTTGGAGAAACATTAAGACATTCTGCAGAAGAAATTGGAAAGTTTGAACATATTTTTGATCAACAAAACTTTAGAACAGAAGTAATATTAAAAACATTAGAAAATAACAAAATAGATATACAGAATTTAGATGCGATAGTAGGTAGAGGAGGGCTTTTAAAGCCAATTTTGAGTGGAACATATAGAGTAAATGAAAATATGTTAAAGGATTTAAAAGAAAGTATAAGAGGCGAGCATGCATCTAATCTTGGTGCTATTATAGCAAATGAAATTGCAAATTCTATTGGGAAAACTGCATTTATAGTTGATCCAGTAGTTGTTGATGAAATGGATGATATAGCAAGATTATCAGGCATTCCAGAGTTGCCAAGAAAAAGTATTTTTCATGCACTAAATCAAAAGGCAGTAGCTAAAAAATATGCAAAGGAATCTGGTTTGAATTATGAAGATATTAATGTTATTGTGGCGCATATGGGTGGAGGAGTTTCAGTAGGAGCACATAAAAGAGGAAGAATAATTGATGTAAATAATGCTCTTGATGGTGAAGGAGCATTTTCACCAGAAAGAAGTGGAGGTGTTCCAGCTGGCGATTTAGCTAGAATGTGTTTTAGTGGCAGATATACGCTAGAAGAAATACTAAAGAAAATAACAGGTAAAGGTGGCTTTGTAGCTTATCTTAATACAAATGATGCAAGAATCGTAGAAAATGCTGCATTAGATGGAGATGAAAAAGCAAAGCTAGTTCACGATGCTATGGGATATCAAGTTGCTAAAGATATAGGTGCAGCTGCAGTAGTTCTTAATGGAAAGGTAGATGCCATTATTTTAACTGGTGGTATGGCTTATGGAAAACCTATCGTAAATTTTATTAGTGAAAAGGTAAGATTTATAGCACCTATAGTAATCTACCCAGGAGAAGATGAAATGCTTGCATTAGCTGAAGGAGTAACTAGAGTACTAGATGGGGAAGAAGAAGCAAAAGATTATAAATAGACTAATGATAGGAGTTATGTATGTTACAATACAATTAAAATTTAAAAATAAGCAAAAGTGTTTTAAATAATTGAAGATTGACAATTGTAACATATATAATGAGAATATGTCTTATAACTAAATACATAAAATATAAATTTATATAAATATTCAATAAGATTAACTTTTAAACGTAGTTAATTTGTGCTTTTTTCGTACGATAATTATAATAGAATAAAGTGGAAGTAATAATTAGTAGGGGAGAAAAAGATATGCCAGGAATTTGGAATATAAATAATGGATATAATACAAA
Source organism: Clostridium sp. YIM B02555 (assembly GCF_022320955.1). NCBI lineage: Bacteria > Bacillati > Bacillota > Clostridia > Eubacteriales > Clostridiaceae > Clostridium > Clostridium sp. YIM B02555. The sequence continues at coordinate 1,592 of NZ_JAKJJY010000020.1, forward strand.
TACTAAGAAAATTTCTAGCAAACTAACTTTTGAAGTAGGAGAGCGTTTTACAGGAAGAGTTGTTGATAAAGGAAACGGAAAAGACATAACAATAAGATTATCAGATGGATGGCAATTTATTGCAGAGCTTAATGGAAATGTTGATTTAGACGATTTAAAATTAGTAAAGTTTCAAGTAGATGGCTTTGAAAATGGGAAATTAAAATTAAAATTGGTACAAGATACTGTAGATGATGAAGTAAGTGGAGACGAGAACTTCCAAGAAGTTATTGAGAAAGAAGGACTTTCAAAAGATGATATTGATATTTTGAAAAACATGGTTAAACATAATATATCTTTAACTAGAGAGAATATAAATGAAATAAAAGGCTTAATTCAATTTAATGAAAAAGTTAATGCCAATCCTAAAGAAATAGATTCGTTTATTAAAACATACCTACAAAGTAAAGGAATAGCTGTTGATAGTTCTGAGGGGCAAGCTGTTAAGGAAATGCTAACTAAGTTTTTTGACGAATTTAAAAAAATGTCTTCTGGGGATATACTTACTTTTATAGAAAATAACTTGGATTTTTCAGAAGAAAATATAAATAGTTTTAATAAGGTATTTAAAGGAGATGCTACAATTGAACAAATTCTTAAGAGAATTAGCAATTCATTGAATTCCTTAGAGTTTTCAGGTAAAACAAAAGAAAATAAGATTAATGAATCTTTTATAAATGGTAAATTATTTGATAAAGGCTCTGAAGTAGTTAGAAGTACGGTAGATTCTCATACAGCATTTGCATCAAAAATTTACAATGAAAATGATCCGTTAACTAAAAAAATAAATGTATTAGATGTTTTAAGAACATTAACAGGAAGTGAAGATAGTGAATTAGATTTAATTCAAAAAAGAGCTGGAAATGAAAATGTCAATCTTAATACAGAAAAAAGCAATATTCCTACATCATTATTAGAAAAGTTGGATGATAAGGAAATAGTAAAATTAATTAAAGATACAATTGGAGATAATATTATTGCAGATGATACACCTAAGACTCAAGCTGAAAAACTTATTGAATCAACTAATAAATCAAAATTAGAAAATTTATTAAGTAATATTGAGGGTAGAGAAGTAAAGTTAACAGATGATGAGTATAAGAAAATTACTGAATTAGTAAATAGAAAAGATGACAACCAAGGAAATATACAAAATACTATTCAACCAAAAGAAGTAGAAAATAATGCAATGAAAGATGTAGTAAGTAAATTAAACAATCAGGAGTTTTTGTTAAAAAGTAATTCAAATGGTAAAGATGGAATAATATCTGAAATGAAGGATAAGATTAATAACGTAAGAGACATAGTTAAGGATTTAATCGACAAAACAGAATTAAAACAAGATGGATATGAGAAGGTAATGAATTTATTAAAAGCAAATATCAGTGACATCAAAGTATTTAATTCGGTTAGTGATGAATATTATTATGTGAATGTGCCTATAACTGCTAATTTTCAAGAATATCCATGCAAATTAATAATAAAAGATAACAGAAAAGATGGCAAAAAAATTGATTCTACTAATGCAAAAATGATTGTAAGTGTTAAAACTGCACATTTAGGGGATGTAGATGGATATTTAACTATTAGAAATAATAAAATCGATGTTAATTTAAAATGTGAAAATGAATTTACGTCTGTTATAAATAATAATAAATATAAATTGGCTGATGGGTTGTCTACACTTGGATTATTTGTGAATATTCATGTATCGACCAAAGAAAAACTTGTAGATTTAGTTAACTGCAGAAATTTCTTTAATGATTTAACTATTTCTGCTATTGATATTAAGGTATAATTAGTATATATTAATTCTTGACACTTTAAAGTTTGTAATAAGCTACTATACATGTACAATAAAAGATTCTCCAAATATAAATGGCTAATAAAGTCGAGTTGATTCATCTTTAATTGTGCATTACAGAATTGATTGAATAATTAGGTGGGAGTGTACAAAAATGAATCAGAGGAAAAAGGCAGCAGCATTAAAATATGAATTTAATAGTGACGCTCCAATAGTAACAGCAGCAGGAATGGGGCATATAGCTGATAAAATACTAGAAACTGCAAAAGATAATGAAGTTCCGATAGTGTATAATAAAGAACTGACTGATTTATTATGCAACGTTGATATTGGAGATGAAATTCCAACAGAATTATATGAAGCAGTGGCACATGTAATAGCATTTATTACAGATTTGGATAAGAAGAGATAAGAAGGGCTTATAAGAGTTTGCTTTATATATGCTCAAGATGACAGAAAGGTGAGGATTAAGTGGCACTTTATACCATTTCAGACTTACACCTAGGGTTTAATGTTGAAAAACCAATGGATATATTTGGTGATAAGTGGAAAGATCATTGCAAAAAAATAAAAGAAAATTGGATTGATAAAGTTACAGAAAGAGATATGGTACTTATTGCAGGAGATATATCTTGGTCATTGAAAGAGCAAGATAGTAAATATGATTTAGATTGGATAAATGAATTGCCTGGTAAAAAAATCATAAGTAAAGGGAACCATGATTATTGGTGGGGAAGTATTTCAAAATTAAATAATATGTATGAAAATACTAAATTTATTCAAAATAATTATTATATCTATGAGGATTATGCTATATGTGGTACTAGAGGGTGGGTTTGTCCTAGCGGAGATAAATACAGTGAAAAGGACGAAAAAATATACAATAGAGAGCAAATAAGATTGAAGATTTCTCTAGATGCTGCTAAAAAAAATGGATACGAAAATATAATAGTTATGCTTCATTATCCTCCAGTAAATGATAAATTTGAAGAATCCGAATTTACAAAAATAATTAAGGAATATAAAGTTAAAAAAGTTATATATGGACACCTTCATGGCCCTATATTACTAGGAAAAGTATTAGATGGATATTTTGATGGTGTGGAATATATATTATCATCAGCAGATTACCTTGATTTTAATCCTAAAAGAATACTATAAAGTTATAAGTTCAAGTGTTTAATATATATGTACTAATTATTAAAAATGATAAGTTATTACTAAAATAATAAAAATGAGATATATCACAATAGTTTGTGATATATCTCATTTTTTACATTATAATAATTTTTTTACCGAATTATTTAAATCCTCGATAGCATTTTGTTGCGTGCGAACATGTGAAGCAATTTCCTTAGATAAGCTTTCACTTTCTTGGAAAGTGTTGATAATATTATCAACAGTTGAAATAACAGTGTCTTTTTCCATGGAAGCTGTTGTTAAATGTTCGATGCAGGTAGTGATTTCATCAGTTGCTTCTTCAATTGATGTTTTTATTTCTGAAAAACTGCTTTTTGCGTCTTGTAAAGAATTATGTTGAGTAGTCAAAGCAGAATTACCAGAGTTCATTGCATTAGAAGCTTTTAAAATATCTACCTTAATTTCGTCTAATATACTAGTTATACTTTGTACTGCAAGTTTTGAATTTTCAGCTAGTTTTCTAACTTCACCTGCTACAACAGAGAAACCTTTACCAGCTTCACCAGCTCTAGCAGCTTCAATAGCTGCATTAAGTGATAAAAGGTTAGTTTGACTTGCTATTTGACTTATAGAGTCAGTTATAATGTTTACGGATTCTAATTTTGATACTAAGGCATTTACAGTTGAAGTAGATACTGTGAATGCTTCTTCAAGGTCTGTTAATGATGTATCTAAATTTCCGATTGTATCTAATCCAGTATCAGCTAACTTATCTGTATCTAATACCTTGATATGAACATTTGTAATATCAATTGCTAAATTTTCCATATTTGAACTAAAGCTGTTTAATGTATTTTGTGTATTTAGCAATTCTCTGTTTTGAGAGTCTGCAGAAGATATTAATGACGATGCGGTAGATGAAATACTTTTAAGAGAATCATTTATTACATCAGCTTTTGCTTTTAAATCACCTAATTCATTACTTAAATCTTTTGTAATTATATCAGTATTGTTACTGATTTCATTTTTTGAAGGTTCAGAAATGTTAGAAGTATTAGTAGTACTATTTTTAAAAATTTTCATGACATATTTCCCCCTTGTAAGTAAAAAAAGTTTTAAATATTTTCATTTTTTATTAAGTCTTTCCCAATACGTGCTAATTCTTTAATTCTATTAGATGAATTTACGCTGACAATGGTTTTTGAATACCATAATAATGCATTTTGAGTATTTCCTAATTTTCTATTCAATTCACCAAGCATGTACATAAAAGCATCTCTTTGTAAACCATAGATAGGAAAAAGTTCTTTTGAATATGCATCATTAAACCCATCAAGGGCCTGAGTTAAAAATGTTTTCTCTTGATTACTATCATTTAGTAATCTATACATCCAAGCTATTTTTAATGAAAGCATAGCTTTTGTACTATCTTGTAGATCAAGTAGTACAGCGTTTAATAGGGCTAATTTATAACGCTCAATTGCTAATTTTTCATCCAAAATATCAGGATATACTCTAGGTTTCCATTTTGGAGTTACATTGCTAAAGACTAGTTCCTTCTTGTGAGTTTTAATATTATCAAAGTCTGATCTCATAGCAGCATAACCACAAGAATTGCAAATTAAAACATCGTAAAAATACGGATTTACAACTGGTGAATACCGTATAAAAAAATCTGAATCTCTAGAAGAAATTCTTGGTGATTTAGATTTTACAGTTTTAGCCTTAAAATGTGCATCACAAACTGGACAAATTATATTTTTATCAAATAAATGATTTAGTATGTTAGTGTCGTTCATTTTTTTGTCCCCTCATTAAAACTACATTGATTTATAATTTTATTATAGATAAATTATATCATATTAAAATAATTGATAAAGAGGTTATGTTAATTTTTTGATGTTTATTTAGATTATTAACACTTAATTTAAACTTTTTGATATAATATAGAAGGACAATATTGAGAAATCATATTATTAAAGGGTGAGACTAATGGCAATGAACGATTGGAAGGTTTTTTTGATGCCTTATGAGCAAGCAGTTGATGAATTAAAAGTAAAATTAAAATCAATTAGAAAAGAATATAGAAGAAAAAATGAATATTCACCTATAGAATTTGTAACTGGAAGAGTTAAAGAAGTATCAAGTATGTTAGAAAAGGCAAACAAATTTGAAATACCAATAGATAGAATTAGGTATGAGCTTGAAGATATCGCAGGTATAAGAATAATGTGTCAATTTGTTGACGATATAGATACTGTCGTAGAAATATTAAGAGGTCGTAAAGATATGCAAATTCTTTATGAAAAAGATTATATAAGAAATGTGAAGGAAAGTGGCTATAGAAGCTATCATATGATTATTAAATATCCTGTAAATATGGCGGAGGGATTAGTAGAAATATTAGCAGAATTTCAAATTAGGACATTGGCAATGAATTTTTGGGCTACTATCGAACATTCTTTAAATTATAAGTATAAGCAGCATATACCAGAAGAATTGAAGAAAAAGCTTAAAAGTTCTGCGGATGCGGCATTTAGATTAGATGAAGAAATGTTAGAAATTAAAGATGAAATTAAAGATGCTCAAAAATTATTTGAAGTTAAATCAAATTTAATTTCTAATATAATGAATTCATTGCTTACACTAATTTCATTAGGTAAAGAAGCAGAAGCGTCAAGATTTCAAAAAATATTAAATAAATTAATTGAAGATGGTGAAGTTTGGGAATTAAATAGTTTACTTTTTTCTGTTAAAAGAGAAATAGAAAAATATAGAGATTAAAGATAAATACTTAATGTTAAATTGTCAATGATGAGTGATCATATAAAATTAATCATTGATAGTTGAACATTGCAATTGATAAAATGAAAAGGTGATCGAAATGGATAAAGAACAAGTGTTATTGAAGTTAAAAACGAATCCTGAATATATTACGGAATTAGAGAATGTAGATGAAGAAATGGAATTACTCATAGTAAAAATTAATGGAAATAACATCAGATATATAAAGAATCCTAGTAAGGAAGTTCAAAAACAAGCTATTAAGAGTACTCCTTTAGCAATAAAGTATATCAATGATGTTGATAATGAAATTGGTATTATGTGTGTTAGAAGTTTATGGAATGCTTTGGAACTTATAAAGAATCCTAGTAATGATATTATAGCAGAAGCAGTTAGGACAAAGGGGTGGGCCATACAATATGTAAATGATCCAAGTGAAGAATTGCAAATTATGGCAGTTTCCAAAGATTATGATTCGATTAAATATATAGAAAATCCTTCAGAAAAAGTTCAGCTTTCAGCAATAGATAACTATTATGCGGCAATTAGATATATAAAAAATCCTAGTTTAAAGGCAAAAGTTAAAGCTATAAAACAAAATGGAGAAGCAATTAATTACATTTCTAATTATGATTTAGATGAAATAAAAATTTTTATTAGTGAGAACATAAATGTAGTAAAATATATTTATGAAAGTATTGATGTAGAGCTAGTTGTAGAAGTTCTTAAAGAAAAGATTAAAGATAAGGATATTGATAAAAAATACATTGAAGACTTTTTAGAATTAGAGATTTTGGAAATGGATAAGATTAATTTTGTCAGAGAGTACGGAAGCAAAATGGCTAGAAAATTATTAGTGGATTACAAATTATCAATTTAGTATATATTTGAGATGAACAATATTGTAGAATTTATAATTGTCTATATAGAACTCTAGCTATTATGAATTCTACATTGTGATAGAGGTGAAAAATTGAAATATTCAGAGTGTTTAAATACAGTAGATTTAATTGTTGCAGCAAATGATGTACCTTTAATAATAGGGGAAAGCGGAGTAGGGAAAACTTCTTTAGTTAAGCAGATTGCTAAAGATAATGGAGATTACCTTGTTACAATAGATGCAAATTTGTTGAAAGAAGGAGAAATAGGAGGATTACCTATAGTTGAGAATGGGGTAACTATTTATGCAACCCATAATAAATTACAGGAAATTCAAAAAGTTTTAAAAGATGATGAAAAACGTAATGTCATTTTATTTATAGATGAGCTAAATAGATGTGATCATGCGGTAGCACAGGAACTTATGAATTTAATTTTAAATAGAGAAATCAATGGATATATATTAAGTGATAAAGTTAAGGTAATAGCAGCAATGAATCCTTCTAATAAAAATGAGGGATTTTATAATAGTAGATATGATGTCGTAGATATGGATCCAGCTCAGGAGGATAGATTTGTTTGGGTAAGACTTGATTCTGATATCAAGGAGTGGATTAACTGGGGAATGAGTGATAATGGTAATATACATGAACATATTATAGAATTTTTATCTACTTTTCCAGAATACTTACATACTCCAGATTCTGAAGAAACAATAAAAGCTACCCCAAGAAGCTGGGAGAGAGTATCTAAGGCTTATAATATTTATTTAAGAAATAAGGAGAAATATTCTTTTGATACATTTTTTAATGTTGTAAAGGGAAATGTAGGAATAGATATTGGAAATGATTTTAGTAGTTTTCTAACTAATTTAAAAAAACCATTGATAAGTGTAGAAGATATATTTAATAATGAAGTTTTAAACTTTGAATTAAAAGACAGAATAGAAAAAGAAAGTCATTCAAGATTATATATAGTAGTAAAAAATTCATTGAAATATTTAGAAGTTCACAATATAGAAAAAAATTTAAAGTTATTTTCAGAATTTCTTAATTTATATCCTAGAGATCTAAGATTAGGAATAATGAAAGAAATTAAAAGGGATTATTCTAAGACTGTATATAAACAATTATTGGAGACAGAAGAATTTTTGGATTCATTTTTTAATATATTTAATTGAAATATTGATATATAGAAATTTAGTATTAAAGAATAAAAAAATGAGGATAGGAGGGATAGTAGAATGGTGTTTGAAGAAAAAAGGGAACAACTTTTAAAAGAAGCATATTCGTTAGATAGAGAAGGATTAGCTAGTGATAATTATAGGAGAAGATTTTTTGAATTAGTTGAAGAAGTTGTACTATATTTATTGCAAAGTCAAGATGCTTTTTTTGGACAATTTATGCTTAGAATAAGACGAAATATAAACATAAAAATAACAGTGCCTATAGCTACTATTCCTGAGCGTGATAATTTTTATATGTACTTTAATCCTATTTTGTTTCTAAATTGCAGTAAAAATGAAATGGCTGCATTATTTAAGCATGAGATTTATCATATAATGAATTCTCATTTTGAGAGAGAAAAAAAATTAAAAAATAGATTTAGCAAAGAAATAATTAATATTGCATTAGATATTTCAATTAATCAATTCATTAAAGATATGCCTAGTTATAGTAATAAACTTGAAGCAATCAGCTTGGAACATAATTTATTTTTACAAGAAAACCGAAGTGCTGAAGAATATGCAGAAGAACTTTATAAGGCAATTAAATCAAGAATTAAAAAAACTAATATAAAAAATGATGAAGAAAGTAAGTATGAACTAGATATGTCTAAGGCGCATGATTTATGGGAAGAAATTCAAGTAAGCGAAGAAGACATCAGAAATTTAACTAAAAAGACAGCCATAAGTGCTTATACAGAAGGAACTCCTGAAGGAATCGGAAAAATAATTTTAGCATACAAAGAAAAAGCCGAAATACCATGGCAAACTGTTCTTAAAAACATCTTGCCAACTGTAAAATCTGGCTATAAGAAGACAATAACAAGAAGAGATAGAAGACAGCCAGAGAGATTAGATTTAAGAGGTCGACTACCTAAGACTGAGGCTGAACTAATTGTAGCTATAGATATAAGTGCAAGTATGAATGAAGAGGATATGCATAAAATATTAATAGAAATACTAACAATAACTGCAAGCACTAATAATAAAATTACAATTATTGAGTGTGATAATGAAATTAGAAATATATATGAGATAAAAAGTGAAAGAGACATACACAAGAGAGCTAAAGATAATGGTTCAACAGAATTTACACCAGTATTTGAGTATATTAGAGATAATAATCTAAGAGAATCTGTATTAATTTACTTTACAGATGGAGTTGGTGAAAAAAAATTAGGAGTAAAGCCCGTGAGTAAAAAGATAATATGGGTTCTATCTGGAAGCGAAGAATTATCTTTGGAAAATTCATATGGAGAGATAAAAAGAATAAATGCTGGAGAAAAAGAAGTCGTCGAAGGAAACATTGGATTAAAGATGGTTAACGAAGTTATACATGATTGGGCGAGATAAATGCATAGTAATGATATGCAAAGGCCAGCTTATATGTTAAAATAAATATTAATATAGGAGGGATGTTCTTGGCTAGAAAACTTAAAAGTATGGATTATATAATGTTACTATCTATATTTCTTATAATAAGTGTAATAGTTAATATATATTCAATGGTTAAATTAAATAACTATAAGTATAAAATAGGACAGCAATCTTATATTGAAATAGAAGATTTTAAGCAAAAAAATGAAATGAATCTGGATATTTTAGCTAAAAGTATTGAACAAAGCAGCATAAAAAATGAAGATTTATTAAAGCTTTATAAAAATTATGATGCAATGTCAAGTGATATAATGGAATTATGGCAGCAATATGGATCTTACTCTCAAAATGCAATTCCTTTTTTTACTAAAAATATAAAAACTGATAAAGTGATGGAAAATGAAATACATGGAAAAATTAAGGAATATACATTATCTCTTTTAAACAAGGAAATGAAAAATCAAGCAAATAAGTTAGTATTAAAAGATGATGATTTAATATCTTTTAAATTTATGTATGACATTTCATCAAAAATTAGTAATTATTTCAATGAATTTAATAATAAAACTTTAAATAACATTACTGGAGAAGAAAAGGAAAAAAAGGTGATTAATGAATATTATTGGATAGATATTCTGGATGGAGTATATAAAATTAGTGATGATTATATAAATTTGCAGTGGAAAGTAGAAGCAGCTGATATAGCTAAGTAAGAAAATAAGAATGATGTATATATGAATACATCATTCTTAGAATTTAGTATATTTATTTTAGTTTTAGTGGCAACCACTACAAGAACCACCACATCCACCTTCAGGCTCAATAACAGGTTTTAGACTTAATCCACGGCCTTCATTTTCATCAGAAGAAAGGATTATGAAGCCTCCAAACTGTTCTATTAAGCTTTTTTCGTAGATGAATGAGATATCATTAATTTTTTCAATCTCATCATCATCGCTTGCTTTTGAAACAGATATGTTAAAAACTGGGCCACTACATGCAAAGCCAGCAAAATTAATTCTAATATTAAAATCAGTTATTTTATTTTCGTCCAAAAAAGCTTTAAATTCATCATAAGCTTCTTGGCTTATAGTAACATTTTTCATTCAAACACCTACTTTATATAATATTAAAATGATATTAAATCATTAACGTAAGTATAACATACATATATAAAAATAAAAAGTTTATATTTCCATTTAAGTTTTGGTTAAAAATGTGATATTATGTTATGGTTTAGTAATATATAATCCAAAGTAAATCTGAATGTGTTATTATACAAAAATGGAAATATATGTTATAATAAATAAAGTTACGTTAAACATTTCAAGAAGGGGAATTAACTATGAAACCATATAATAAAAATTTTGTGTTCCAAGAGATGAAAAAATATAATAATCTAGTTAATCCAGGAACTTGTGGTGACTATAAAATAGTTAAAAACACTATGAATAAGCAAGATTTGCAAGGATATATGTATGAAAATAGCGATGATTATGATATAGACATAATACAATTATATAGAAATAATACTTGTTTAATGAAATTATCCCCTAGAGAAATAGAAAGTTCGTATAATGCAATATCTTTTTCTTATGGGAAAGTTGGAATAGTTGGTCTTGGTATTGGATATGTAGTTCAAGAAATCGCAAAAAAAACAAAGGTAGAAAAAGTTATTGTATATGAGGATAATGAAGAGTTAATTGAATTGTATTATCAAAACTTCGAAGAAAATGAAAAAATAAAAATAATTAGAGATAGTGCACTAAATGCTTCAAGAGAAATTTTTGATTTTTTTTATGTAGATGCTCACAAAGATCAATTAACATCAGAGGTAGTTAAAGATTATATTGATTTCAATAAAATACATGAAATTGAAGAATATGCGTTTTATGGATTAGAACATTTTTTATTAAGCTGTAAATATGAAGATATAATATGGGTATATATACCTGAAAATTGGGTAGCTATGAGTAAAAGGGCTTATGAGGCTCTTGATGCTTCAAGATATATTGAAACTTACAAACCATTAGATGAAGAAAAAGTAAAAGGAATACTTTTTCAGTTTAAAGAAATATTAAATTCATAAAGCTTTGATACAGTTTAAGAGAGCTCATTCTATTTTAACTTGCCAATCTAAGGTTGTAGCATGGAAAAGTAGGAGTGAACTCTCTCTTAATATTTTTAACAAAAATTTTATGGTTTTTCATAAAATTGTTATAAAAGTTTAATTTTTATGTAGATTGGGTAGCTCTATTATAAACTTTGCACCAGTAAGTGAATTTTCTGCTTTGATACTTCCATTCAATTTTTCAATAATATTTTTACTAATAGATAATCCTAGTCCAAAATGTCCCTTTTCTCCTTTATAAAATCTATCGAATATATTAGAAAGGTCTATATCCATAAAACCTGGTCCGTCATCATATAATATAAGTTGAACTTTATCATCACATATAAGATTAAATTCAATAGTAACAGTGCTTTTGGCATATCTTATACAATTACTAATAATATTATCAATTGCTCTCAAAAGTTTCTCTTCATCGCCATTAATTTCAATAAGTTTAGGGAGTAAATTACTTCTAATTGTAATATTATTTTTTTTAGCCAACCAACTCATACGTTCTATACATTTATTTATTAATTCATTAAAGTTTATATTTGCATAATTATAATTTTCTTCAATTGCATCAAGGCGTGATAAATATAGTAAATCTTCTACTAGTCTTGTCATACGTTTTATTTCTGATAATATAATTTCTACAGCATTATCACTATCAATAACACCATATTTAATACCTTCAGTATAACTTTGTATAGACATAAGTGGTGTTCTAAATTCGTGAGACACATTTTGCAAAAAAGTCTTTTGTGCTTTGTCATAGGTTTCAAGTTTTTCAGACATAATATTAATATTATTTATAAATTCATGTAATTCTTCATAAACAGGCATTTCGATTTTATTACCGAAATTTCTTTCTGATATAGCACGGATATATTCATTTAGATTATCAAATGGTGTACAAATTTTTTTTGATATACGTGACGAAAAAGTAACAGTAACTAATGCACAGAAAATAAGAATAAGAGAAAGAATTAAATTTATGCCTATCTGTAATTGATTTATTTTTTCAACATTTGAATATATTATTATCCAGCCTAGTCCAAAGGAATTTTTATCAGATACAGATTTAATAATAGCTATGTATTCAGTGCTAGCTACATGAAAATTTAAATAATCTTCTTGCTCAAGTTTCTTTGAATTGTCAAGTTTGTTTTTTAACTGTTTCATAAAATCATCAGAAATATATCTGTCAGGAAAAGGAGTAATTCTATTTTCATTTTGATCAATTAAAATGAAGTCTGCATTTAGTAAAGTTAGTGGTTCTTTAAGTGAATGATCTAACATGAAATAATATCTAAAAAGTTCATTAGTACCTTGTGAATCAGTAAGGGGTAATTCATCAGGCTTAGTATTTTGAGGAAATGGATTTATATCTTGTGAATCATTAGGAGGTGGTGGAGGTGTTTGCTTAAAAAAATCAGGACCATGTTTAAGCGCTGTAATTTCAGCATTTGAGGCTATTTTATCTAATTGTGTAACAAGATTTTTTTCTATGTATATACGAACAGCTACATTGAAAATTATCGTGGTAAATGTAATTAGCATAATAATAATAATAATATTATATTTAAAAATTCTCCATTTTATAGTATCTCTCTTCATAATATCCGTCCTTATTATGTATTAATAGTTTTTTGAGTGTTAGTCATTATCTTGTATTGAAAAACCAAACCCCCAAATAGTTTGTATTTTAAGTTTCGAATTTGCAGCAGTAAGTTTTTTTCTTATTCTTTTTATCATATCATCTGTAGCACGAGTTTCCACTTTGTTATCAAATCCCCATATTTTATCTAGAAGCTCAGTTCTACTGACAGCTCTATTTTTGTTTTGAATAAGATAATTAAGAAGTGATAATTCCATTACTGTAAGTGCTAAAGGGGAACCATTAACTTCAGCTTTTTTTGTATCAAGATTTATTAATAAATCTAATAATTTTATAATTTGATTATTTGGGATAGGAGCTTTGTCCAAGTCTATTCGTCTGAAAATACTATTCATTCTAGCAATAAGTTCCAAGGGACTAAAAGGTTTAGTTAGATAATCATCTCCACCAAGTTTAAGACCAGTAATTTTATCAGATTCAGTATCTTTGGCTGATACAATTATTATTGGGACACAACTTTTAAGTCTTATTAAAGAACAAAGAGCATATCCATCTATTTCAGGCATCATAATATCTATTATGAGCATATCAGCTTGTCTTCTATTAAATGCTTCAAGGATATCACGTCCATTTGTAAATATTTCAACATCAAAGCCTTCTTTAAGTAGAAAAGATCTTATTATATTACAAATATTGATTTCATCGTCAGCAATATATATTAATTTTTTATCCATGAAATTAATTCACCTCAAAATATATTTTATCATATGTAAATACGAATGCTATTTTAAATTTTACTTATAACTCTTTTGCCACAAAATTGCCACAAAGTTGCCACAGCACTACGTTAGATTTTAAGAAATACATGTCGATTAAATAAGTATAGGAGAAAATATATGCAGGGAAGCAGGTTAAAGGAGAGAATTATAATGAACACAATAAGTAGTAATCAAAACAGTATGGAAGTGTATCTTGAGAGAAGGATACAAGCAGCAAGAGCTTTACAACAATATAAGGTAGAGCAGCAAAAAAGACAAGAAGAAAATGATTTGGTTTCAATAAGTCAACAAGGTATGCAAGCAATGGGGAATGCTACACAAAGCTTGTCAAATAATAATCCATTGAGCAGCTTAGTTGAAGCAGGAACAATAACTCAAGATCAAGCAAATGCTGTTCAAAGTGTTTTTCAATCTAGGGGAAGAGAAATTCAAACTTCAGGAACCTACAGCAATATAACTAAATCTCAAAACCCTTTAGAAAGCTTAATAACTGCAGGAACAATAACCCAAGATCAAGCAGATTCAATTAAAAGTACATTAGATGCAGTAAGGGATGCAGATAAATCAAGTTCAAGTACAACCAGTACAAGTACAAAAACAAATCCATTGGATAGTTTGGTAACAGCAGGGACAATAACTCAAGCCCAAGAGGATGCAATTGAAAGTGTTTTTGAAGAATTAATGAAATCACATGAGGCAAGAAATAATCAAGAGACAACTAATAAAACAAATCCATTAAGTGGCCTAATATCAGCGGGAACAATAACACAGGATCAAGCAGATGCAGTTAAAAGCGCATTAGATTCATCAAGAGATGCAGATAAATCAAGTACAAGTACAAAAACAAATCCATTAGATATTTTGGTAACAGCAGGAACAATAACTCAAGATCAAGAAGATGCTATTAACAGTGCTTTTGAAGCAACAATGAGCTTTAAAAGTTTTTAATAAATTCATAATTATATGAGGGAGGAATATAATGAGTATTTCATCAATATCGTCAATGACAAGTACATCATATACTTCTACAAGTAGCACAAGTAGTGATACAAGTGCTCTTGAAAAACAAAAAGAAAGTTTAGAGAAGCAACTACAAGAAATTCAATCAAGTAATGATGATGAGAAAACAAAGCAATCAAAGGCTAAACAAATTCAATCACAAATTCAAAACATTGAATCACAAATTGAACAAAAAAAATCTAGCAACACAAGTAAAGCAGCACCACCATCAAAGCCACCAGAAAAACCAACTGGTGAAAAAAATGTAAAGGTAAATACTAATGCAAATGCAAATGCAACAACACAAGTTTCCGATGAGGAAAGTGGTAACATAATTAATACTTATGCTTAGGAAGATGTTAGACATGAAAAAAGTGGCCTTGAGGCCACTTTTTTATTTTACAACTATATTAACAAGTCTTCCTTTAATTACAATAACTTTAACAATATTTTTACCTTCAGTATTTTCTTTAATAGTTTCATTTTCTAAAGAAGCGGCTTTAATACCTTCTTCATCTAAGTTTGAAGCTACCATGATTTTTGATTTTATCTTACCATTAATTTGTATAGCAATTTCAACTTCATCTTTAACTAAAGCTGAAGGATCAAATTCAGGGAAGCTCTCATTAAAGATTGTTGAAGCATTTCCAAGTAAGCTCCATTGTTCTTCAGCGAAGTGGGGAGCAAATGGTGCAAGTAATTTTACGAAATCAGTTATAGTTGCTTTTAAGAAATTTGCATTCTTAACATTTTCTTGAGTATATTTGTTTAGTGCATTAGTAAGTTCCATAAGTCTTGCTATTGCAGTGTTAAATTGCATTTTATCTCCATCTTCAGTAACACCTCTAATTGCAGTATGCTTCCAGAAGTTCAATTCTTTTTCAGCTGAATCTATGGAATCTTTAACATTTTCATTTGAATCTATTATAGCTCTACAAGTATCAAGTATCCTTTCAATTCTATCTACAAATTTGCCTACAGATTTAATACCATCGTCGCTCCAAGCCCCACCTTCAGTATATCCAAAGCCAAACATTAGATACATTCTAAATACGTCAGCACCATATTCTTTAATGTAGTCATCTGGGGAAATTGTATTTCCTTTTGATTTACTCATTTTAAGTCCATCTGGTCCTAAAATTAAGCCTTGGTGAGTTAAGCTTAAGAATGGTTCGTCAAAGTTTAGGTATCCCATGTCTCTTAAAGCTTTTGTTATAAATCTCGCATATAATAAGTGCATGCAGGCATGTTCTGGTCCACCAACATATTTATCTACAGGAAGAATCTTGTTGATTTTTTCTGGATCAAAAGGTGCATCTGCATTTTTATTATCTGCATATCTTAAATAATACCATGAAGAACATACAAAAGTATCTAAAGTGTCAGCTTCTCTCTTAGCAGGCTTACCGCAACAAGGACAAGTTGTATTTACGAATTCTTCAGATTTTCCAAGTGGTGATTTACCATCTGGAGTGAATTCAACATTATAAGGAAGTTCTACTGGAAGATCTTTTTCAGGAACAGGAACTATTCCGCAGGTCTCACAATATATAATTGGAATTGGAGCACCCCAATATCTTTGTCTTGAAACTAACCAGTCTCTTAATCTGAAGTTTATCTTCATTTGCCCTAATTCATCTTTTTCTAAATCTTCAACTATTTTCTTTTTAGCTTCCTCAGTAGTTAAACCATCAAATTTACCAGAGTTAACAAGTACTCCATATTCACAATAAGGAAGTTCTGGGTCAGTGTTATCTTTATCAGTTATAACTCTTTCTATTGGCAAATTAAATTTAGTTGCAAAAGCAAAGTCCCTTTCATCATGAGCAGGAACTGCCATAACGCATCCAGTACCGTAAGTAGCTAATACATAATCAGAAATCCAAATAGGAACTACTTTTCCGTTAATAGGATTTATAGCATAAGCTCCCGTGAATACACCAGTCTTTTCTTTTGTATTCGATTGTCGTTCAATTTCAGATTGTTTAGCAGCAGCTTCTTTATATTCTTCAACAGCAGCCTTATATTCTGGAAGAGTTAGTTTATCAACTAATTTATTTTCAGGTGCTAAAACTACATAAGTAACACCATTTAAAGTATCAACTCTTGTTGTAAAGACATCAAATTTTAAATCAGAATCTTTAACTTTGAAAGTAACTTGTGCACCATAAGATCTTCCAATCCAGTGCTTTTGCATAGATTTAGTTTTTTCTGGCCAATCTAAATCATCTAGTTTATCAAGTAATTCATCGCCATAATCAGTTATTTTAAAGAACCATTGAGTAAGGTCTTTCTTTGTAACTTCAGTGCTACATCTTTCACAAGCACCATCGACAACTTGTTCGTTAGCTAAAACTGTGTTGCAAGATGGACACCAATTTACTGGAGCCTTTTTTCTATAAGCTAACCCTTTTTCATAAAGCTTCAAGAATAACCATTGAGTCCATTTATAGTAATCAGGAAGACAAGTAACAACTTCATTTTCCCAGTTGAACATTGCGCCCATAGATTTCAATTGTTTTTCCATTGTTTCAATATTTTTTAAAGTAGAATCTTGAGGATGGATTCCTGTTTTTATAGCATAGTTTTCAGCAGGTAAGCCAAAAGCATCAAAGCCCATTGGTTGGAATACGTTATATCCTTGCATCCTCTTAAGTCTTGCCCATGAATCTGTTGGACCATAGTTAAACCAGTGCCCAGCATGTAATTGAGCACCTGATGGATAAGAAAACATTTCAAGAGTGTAAAGCTTCTTATCTAAATTTTCAGTATTAAACTTATAAGTTTCATTTTCTTCCCATATTTTTTGCCATTTGGCATCGATTTTAGTTCCGTAATTTGACATTATGTAGCCTCCCCTTTGAATCAGTTTACAGTGCACAATTTACAGTTGAAGGATGAATCATTACATGATTTCTACAATTTGTAAAGTGTTAGCTGAATAACTGCTAGAAATTTATTTGATTGTGTCTTATATAATATAATTTTAACCAGCAAGATGCTGATTTAATCAGTTAGCAGTTAAAGTTGCAAAATAACAATTTAGGATAAAAAAATTATAAATTATTCAAAGTCCAGTGGATTTTGTCCCATAACTGAAAACTACAAATTATTAACTGTTAACTGCAAAAAAAGCTTTCGTCTCTATGCAAAGAGACGAAAGCATAATTTCCGTGGTACCACTCTTAATTAGAAGAAAAACAAAGTTAATTCTTCTCACTTAATATTTTAACGGTTTTACCGTACTTGCTTCGAACAAGTAAGCTCATAGGCAAGTTCATAATAATATAACACTGTTTTACACCTAACAACAGCTCTCTTAAAGATATATCTATTACTAATACTCCTATTCATAGCATAATATAAAATTTTAATAACATTATATATTAAAATTTCTACAAAAGTCAAGAATTCTATTTAATAGAGACTTCGTCATTAATTGACAATTGATAAGTGAACATTGATAATTGAAATATAAATATAATATAATTGGTACAGAGAGTTTTAAAAGGGGAAGAAAGTGATATATATGGATATAATTTTAGTCTTAATAACTATAATTTTAATATTAAATATAATATTTGCATTTTCACTTATTTTTTTAGAAAGAAAAGATCCGACTACAACATGGGCATGGCTTTTAATAGTAATGATTTTGCCAGGCATTGGATTTTGGATTTATATTTTACTTGGTCAAAATTTAAGCAGGCAAAAGATTTTCAAGAAAAAAATAAGAATAGATGAAAATAAAAGAAAAAATTTACTTGATACCTATGAATCAACCTATCATGTACATGATGGTGGAGAAAAGTTTATAGATTTAAGAAAGTTAAATTTCAATCATTCAGGAGCAAATTACACAACGAATAATAAGGTGAGAGTTTTCATAAATGGTGAAGATAAGTTTAAACAATTAATACAAGACATCAGAAAAGCTAAAAAATATATTCATATAGAGTATTACATTTTTAAAGCAGACTCACTTGGGAAGACTATCCTTGAAGAACTTGCGAAGAAAGCTAAGAGTGGAGTAGAGGTTAGGCTTTTAGTTGACAGCATGGGGTCTCGTATGTTAACTAAAAAGGTTCTTAAAAATTATTTGAAGGCTAAAGGAAAATATGCATTATTTTTCCCAGGAATTTTGCCTCATATAAATACTCGTATAAACTATAGAAACCATAGAAAGATAGTAGTAATTGATGGTAGATATGGATATGTTGGTGGATATAATGTTGGAGAAGAATACATAAATAAAGATAAAAATATTGGTTTTTGGAGAGATACTCATGTAAGAATTCAAGGTGAAGCTGTTAGTGATTTAAATGAACGGTTTTTGCTTGATTGGTGTCATGCTTCAAAAGAAGAAATTAGTAATTACAACAAATATGAAAAAGAATTTCCAAAAGATTTTGGTGATGTAGGAATACAGATTGTAACAAGTGGGCCAGATCATAAAGAAGAATACATAAGAAATGCTTATTTAAAATTAATAAATAATGCAAAAAAGAGCTTATATCTAGAAACTCCATATTTAGTTTTAGATACACCTATATTGGAGTCTTTGAAAATATCTGCATTATCAGGAGTAGATGTAAGAATAATAATACCTGGTAAACCAGATCATTTTTTCATGCAGTGGGCTGCAAGTTCTTATGTAGGTGAACTTTTAGAAGCGGGAATAAAGGTGTATAGTTACCAAAATGGATTTATTCATGCAAAAACAATAATTGCTGATGGTACAGTAATGAGTATAGGAACTGCTAATTTTGATATTAGAAGTTTTAAGCTTAATTTTGAAGTAAATGCATTTATTTTTGATAATAGGATTGCTATAGATGGGGAAAATCAATTCTTCAGAGATATTGACGAGTCAGAAGAAATAACAAAGGAAGTTTATAATAACAGAAGTATTTCACTTAAAATTAAAGAATCCCTAATAAGGTTGGTATCTCCAATTTTATAATCAATTTGCTATTTTCATTAATAAACTAATGATTTGAGAACTGCAATGAAGATAATATTATTTTAAACAGGATATGTGCCTCAACTTGTTTTGTGACCAATTTTAGCAGGTGCATATTCTATAAAAAATTTTCTTTTTAAAGATTTGTTACTTTAATGAACTTATATCCTTTTTTCTCTAAGATAGTTATTAATTTTTTTAAATTTGAATTTTCAATATATGTAAAAGTTGGAGCAGAATTTTTATCTTCTGCTAAAGTGATATAATCATTTTCTAAAAGTGGATGAAAAAATACACTTCCCATTATAGCTTTATTATTATTTTTATCTATTTTATTTAAAGTAAGTTCTTCTTTACCAATAGGAATATAGTCAAGCGGAGTTGAAATATAGTAAGAAGTTTTATTATATGGACTAAGTTGGGGCTTTGTTAAATCAGCTTTATTTTGACCAAAATCATTAAATGGATAGTATAATATTTTAAAATACTTTTCTGCTATTTTATTTTGTGTTGGCGTAATTTCATAATGTGGTGCTTCAAAGAAACCTATTGGTACATCTAAATATGAAGCGGTGTTAATAGCTTTTTGGATTTTTTCTTCAAAATTTTTTACAGAAGGATCATATTTTCCAAATTCAAAACCTAAACCAGATTCTGTGTTACCAAGTTGATGAGTGTATCCGTGAAGCCCTATTATTCCATTATGAGAAGAAAAATAATCTAAGCTATACACCATTTCAGCCATTTCAAAATTATTTTTGGTTAATGGATCATTATCAATTCCTTGGTTAGGAATAACGTATCTTGGAATCCATGCAATGTGGTAAGGAATATTTTTTTGATACATATAATTTGCCATTATACGGAGCTTTTCAAAATAATCTTTAGAATAAGGTTGGGAAGATAAACCTACATCTTCAAAACGAATAAGGCCTATTTGATTTATTTTGGATTTATATGGAGCAGGTTTTGTGTTATCGAAACCATTTATTTTACAATTTATTATCTTATTATTTTTATCCCACCTAGTATAGAGGTTAAATATATGAGAAAAATCAAAAAAACTTATATAATATATATTTTCATCATTTAATAATTTTTTCTTCAATGTAAATTCGTTGTTTAGAAATTTAACTGTATTTTGAGATAAATCAATTAAATAAAATTTGTTATCAATCTCAATACGTAATAAATTATTGATTTTACTAATTTTTCCATTTAACTGTTCGATAAATTCATTTAAGCATATGTAATGTCTGTTTTTATCTAAATAAATTGGAAGTTTGAGTGTTAAAGTTTTTCCATTAATTATAAATTTAACATTATCTTGAATCATATCAAAACCATTAAAGGTATTAAAGTCTGTATTAAGTTTAGTATTGGTTGATTCAGCAGAAGCTTCGTTTTGAATTTGTTCTACATTATCAGTTTGACTTGTTTTTTTAGTGGTGCAGCTTATTAAAAAAAGTATTATAAATATTATTAAAACAGAAAAAAATTTTCGATTTATCATTCATATTTCCTCCCTATTTTTTAGCATACCTTATTCTATTGTATGTACATAGATTTTTTTTATTATTTATGTTATAAGAAATTTCGTTAAAATTTTTATCTTAAAATGCACATTTTTGCGAGTAAAAGAGAGAAATTAATTAAATCCATAAAATAATTGCATTTAACGATTGATTTTGTAGGATTAAAGAAATTAATCTATATATATGTTCAAAATTATGAGAATATTAAGTTATAACTAGCATTATATGGGGGGACATATTATGAAAAAAAGTAGATTAAATAAATCAATTGCAGCGTTTATGTTAGGCTTTGTAATTATTGGAACGGTTATTGGATCAAAACAAATTACTTTTGCAGCAACTAATAGCAAAGCTGCTGCTAATGCAGCAACAAATTATGATGTTGTTGTTGCTAAAGATGGTAGTGGAAATTTTAAAACAATCACAGATGCTTATAACTATTTGATACGTTCCAATAGTGGATCTACGAGAAAAACCATATACGTTAAAAATGGTGTTTATAAAGAACAACTTACCATTTCAAGATCTTCTATAACTATAATCGGTGAAAGTAAAAATAATACAATACTTACCTATAATGTTGCAAATGGAGATCCTAAACCTACTGGTGGTACTTATAACTCAGCAGATTGTGCAGCTTTAACTGTTGCTGCAAATGACTTTAATGCAGAAAATATTACTTTTGAAAACAGTCATTTAAAGGATACTGGTAAAGATGTTCAAGCATCTTGTATTTATACTTATGGAGATAGAATTACTTTCACTAATTGTAATTTTTATAGTGGGCAAGATACCTTATGTGTATATACCTATGGTGCAAATAAATCTAGAGCTTATTTTAAGAATTGTTTTATACAAGGTAGCGTTGACTTTATTTGGGGAGGTGCTACTGCATTATTTGAGAATTGTACATTAAATGATATAAGAGATGGGGGGATGTATACAGCTGCTAACACTCCTAAAGGTCAGAAATTTGGATATGTATTTTTAAATTGCACTTTAACCGCTAATGAAGATGTTAATTACACATTCAAAACTAATCCTCGTTGGAAAACACCTTCAACAGTTTATCTTGGAAGAACTTATGGGGACTACTGTCACGTATCATATATAAATTGTAATCTAAATGCACCAGTTAACTCAGCAGGTTGGCTAAAGATGAACAATAATGTAAATAATACTGCTCTTTTAGAGGAATATGGATGCAAAGGTACTGGTGCTAATAGATCTAAGAGAGTATCCTGGTCAAAAGCTATTACTAGCAATGAAGCGTCTAAGTATACAAAGGCTAATATTTTATCAGGAAATGACGGTTGGAAACCATAAGTTAAAAGTTATCAATTATTAATAAAATCAACATTTTAATGGACTGTATCAGATATGATATAGTCCTTATATATTTCAATATGTATTATTCCTATATATTTTTTAGTGTAATACTTACTTTATTGCATGTACCTACATTTTTTATTATTTATGTTATAGGAAAGTTTGTTGAAATTTTTATCTTAAAATGCATATTTTTGCGAGTAAAAGAGAGAAATTAGTTAAATACATAAAATAATTGCATTTAATGATTGATTTTGTAGATTACAAGAAAGTAGTATTTATATATATCCCAAATTATGAGAATATTAAGCTATATATTATATTATGGGGAAGTTAGTTATGAAATCAAAGAAAATAATTGCATCAATGTCAGCCGTAGTTATATGCGCAGGCATGATCACAAGTTATAAATCAAGTAGGGTACAAACCAGATGATAAGAAAAAGATTGTATTTAGAGCAGAAACTAAAGATCATAAATTCAGAGTTGTTTCTACTGCGACAAAAGAGGTAGTTTACGAAGGGGAAATTACTGGACTTGCTTATGATAAGGCAGCTAAAGAAACAGATTGTTTTGGTGATTTCTCTTCAGTTAATACACCAGGTACATATAGAATTGAAACAGATAGCTTAGGTAGTTCCTTTGAATTTACTTAAAAATTATATTATAAATGAAGCTCAAAACATTGTGGCTTTAGATAAAAATGATAATTACAATGTCCCTAATGGAACAGATTATTATTGGGGTAGTAATATGCAGGTAATCAATAATGCCGTATTGCTTGCAGAAGCATATAAAATTATGCCTAATAAAGAATATTTAGAATATGCAAAAGAACATATTAACTATTGTTTGGGCAAAAACTCATTAGGTATGTCTTATGTTACAGGTTATGGTTCAAATTCTATGAAACATCCGCATCATAGACCATCAACGGCACAAGGAGCAGCAGTACAAGGTATGATTGCAGGTGGTTCAAATAAAAATTTAGAAGATCCACTTGCAAAAAATCTTTTGAAGGATAAAGCTCCTGCTAAATGTTATTTAGATAATTCAGAAAGCTATTCAACTAATGAAGTAGACATTTATTGGAATTCACCATTTGTTCATGCAATGGCTGAATTGAATATGAAGTAATAGTAGGAAGGGAGATCTTTATGAGATATTCCCTTGCTCTGTGATAGAATAATTAAAGTATGCAAGTTTTTATAGAAAAGAAATATAATATCATTTTTTGAGATTTTGATAAAATGAGAAAAAATAAAGCGTGTTTTTAACCTTTTATCAATATTGTCTAGTTAAATTGACAAATGTATATTTTATTGACGAAAAATATAGTAAATAGTTAATGGAGATTGACAATTGTTCATAGTTTGTTATAATAATAAAAAGACAAATTTTAAAAATCAAATTTATACTAATATTCGTAAAAAGAATTGATATTTTAGTAAAGGAGAAAACCATGAAAAAGGATATTGTGAAATCAGTTATGCAAAAATTTTATAGCTTTTTTTATTTTATGTTCTGGGGCTTTTATTTTAGCGCTGGCTATTTATTTTGCAAAAAAACTGAAAATATCTTTTTAATGAGTTTTTAATGTTTATATAAGTTTTTAATATCAAATTTTATTGATATTTTATGGGACTCATTATATATGAGTCCCATTTTTTTTAAAATTAATTCAAAATATAGGGGGCAAAATGAGATGGAAGATTTGATTGTCGAACTTGGTGAAAGAAGTTATCCAATTATTATTCAAAAGGGATTAATTGATAAGACAGGCTCAGAAATTAACAAAATTTATCAAGGGAAAAAAATATTTATATTAACCGATAAGAATGTAAATTATCACTATGGAGACAGAGTTAAAGAATCGCTAATTAAGTCAGGCTATGAAGTGAAATTGATGGCTCTAGAGCCAGGAGAAGAAACTAAAGCCTTTAACACACTTCCAGTTGTATACAATGAACTTCTGGATTTTAAGCTTACAAGGAGTGATTTGATAATTACGCTTGGTGGTGGAGTAATTGGGGATCTTGGTGGATTTGTAGCAGCCACTTTCTTAAGAGGTGTTAGTTTTGTTCAAATGCCAACATCATTACTTGCTCAAGTTGATAGCAGTGTAGGTGGAAAAGTTGCTGTAGATTTAGAAAGAGGTAAAAATTTAGTAGGAAGTTTTTATCATCCAAAGTTAGTTTTAATTGATCCAGAAGTTTTAGAAACTTTAAGTGAAAGATTTTTTAGAGATGGGATGGCTGAAGTCATAAAGTATGGATGCATAAAAGATAAGGATTTCTTTTACTTTTTGAAAGGTTTAAAAAATAAAGAAGAAGTTATGCACAATATAGAAATGATTATCCACAAATGTTGCTTTATAAAAAAATGTGTTGTGGAAAACGATGAAAAAGATACTGGGGAAAGAATGTTACTAAATTTTGGTCATACCTTAGGCCATGCTATTGAAACTTATTACAACTTTAAAAAGTTTACTCATGGAGAAGCAGTTGCAATAGGAATGTATGAGATAAGTAAGATAGCAGAAAAGAAAAAACTTACAGCTAAAGGTGTAAGTAAAGAAATAAAAGAAATATTAGAACAATATATTCTTCCATATGAAGTAGAAATAGCCGATAGTTCAGCAATTCTTGATACTATAGCTTTAGATAAAAAAAATATAGATAATGTCTTAAAAGTAGTGCTATTAAAAGAAATAGGAGAATCATACCTAGAAAAAACCAACGTAGAATTTTTCGAAACTCAAAACTTTTAACTCATAACTCAAAACTGATAAAACGGGGGCGTATAATGGGAACTTTTAAAATTATTCCAACTAAATTAAAGGGTGAGGTAAAAATACCTCCATCGAAAAGTATGGCGCATAGAGCTGTAATATGTGCAGCTTTAGGAAATGGGATTAGTAAGGTTACTAACATAGATTATTCAGATGACATTATAGCTACTATTGAAGCTATGTCGGCATTAGGTGCAAAAATAGCAAAAAAAGATGATCATCTTGAAGTTTGTGGTATCAAAAGTACTGAAAATATTGAAGCTAATAAAGTAAAAAAAGAAAGAATAATTGATTGTAATGAATCGGGTTCAACTTTAAGATTTTTAGTGCCAATAGCAGCTTTATTTGATGGTGTTAATAGATTTGTTGGTAGAGGTAATTTAGGAAAAAGACCTTTGGATACCTATTACAACATATTTAATGAGCAAAATATAAAATATTCTTTTAAAGAAGATATATTAGATTTAAAAACAGAAGGTAAACTTAAGTCAGGAGAATTTAAAGTTAAAGGAAATATTAGTTCTCAATTTATAACAGGCTTGTTATTTACCCTTCCATTATTAGAAGGAGATTCAAAAATAATAATAACAACAGAAATGGAATCAAAGGGGTATATTGATTTAACTTTAAGTGCAATGAAAGATTTTGGTATAGAAATTATTAATAATAATTATGAAGAATTTATAATTAGAGGAAATCAAACATATAAGAGTAGAGATTATAGAGTTGAAGGCGACTATTCTCAAGCAGCATTTTTCTTTTGTGCAGATGCACTTTCTAATGAAGTAATCCTTAATGATTTAAAATTAGATTCTCTTCAAGGTGATAAAGAAGTAATTGATATTTTAACAAGAATGGGAGTTACCATAAGCAATAAAAATAATGGAATTATTGGAACAACTGCTGAGGGAAAATTAAAAGCAACTATTATTGATGGATCTCAATGTCCAGATATAATTCCAGTAGTTTCTTTAGTAGCAGCTTTAGGATCAGGAAAAACAGAAATAATAAATGCTGGAAGACTTAGAATAAAAGAATGCGATAGATTAGCTGCTGTAACTTCTGAACTTAATAAGTTAGGGGCAAAGATTACTGAAAAAGAAGATGGATTAATAATTGAAGGTGTGAAAGAGTTAAAAGGTGGAGCTGAAGTTTGGAGTCATAAGGATCATAGAATAGCTATGACTATAGCTATAGCAGCTACTATATGTAAAGAACCTGTAATACTTAGAGATTATGAATGTGTTTCTAAGTCATATCCTCAGTTTTGGGATGATTATAAAAATTTAGGAGGTGTATTTGATGAGTGGAATGTGGGGAAATAAATTAAAGGTTTCGATATTTGGTGAATCGCATGGAGTCGGAATTGGAATTACAATCGATGGACTTCCACCTGGTGTGGAAATAAATATGGAAGAAGTTATGAAGGAAATGGCTAGACGTGCACCAGGAAAAAGCAATTTGTCTACTGCAAGAAAAGAAGCAGATCAGCCAGAAATACTAAGTGGATTTTTTGAAGGAAAAACTACTGGAACTCCTCTTTGTGCAGTAATTAGAAATGCAGATATGCATTCAAGAGATTATGGGAAACTTAAAGATTTAATGAGACCAGGGCATGCTGATTATCCTGGATTCATAAGATATAAAGGTTTCAATGATTACAGAGGTGGAGGGCATTTCTCAGGAAGAATTACTGCACCCCTAGTATTTGCAGGAGCTATATGTAAACAAGTTTTACAAGATAAAGGAATTAATATAGGAGCTCATGTGAAAAGCATAGGAAATATTGAAGATAAAAGCTTTTATGATGTGAAAGTAGATAAGGAATTATTAGCCAATTTAAAGCTAAAAGAATTACCTCTTTTAGTACCAGAAAAAGAAGAAGAAATGAGAAAGTTAATTTTAGAAGCAAAAAAAGAACAAGATTCTACTGGAGGAACAATTGAATGTACCATTCTTGGCATAAAAGCTGGGATTGGAAATCCGTTTTTTGATTCAGTTGAATCAACATTAGCTCATTTAATGTTTTCTGTGCCTGCAGTTAAAGGAATAGAATTTGGAAAAGGCTTTGAAATGAGTAAGTTTCGTGGTTCAGAATGTAATGATGAATATTATTATGACAATGGTGAAGTTAAAACTTATACAAATAATAATGGTGGTATTACTGGTGGAATAACTAATGGAATGCCAATACTATTTAAAGTTGGAATAAAACCAACAGCATCAATATCAAAAATTCAGCGAACAATAGATATTTCAGAACAAAAGGAAGCAGAACTTGTAATAGAAGGAAGACATGATCCGTGCATAGTACAAAGAGCTGTTCCAGTTATTGAAGCAGTTACAGCAATAGGAATACTTGACCTTTTAATCAGTTAAAAGTTACACCTATAAAAGAGCAGCTGTGCTGCAATACGGAACAATTACGCAATACGGAACTTTTATGTAATTAGGAACTTTAAATTAGTTATGAGTTGTGAGGAGTAGGTGAAATGTCAGAGTTAGATGATTATAGAGATACAATTGATGAAATAGATAAAAAAATTACAGAATTATTTGAAAAGAGAATGGATGTAGTACTTAAAGTTGGTGAATATAAGAAGAAGAACAATTTGCCAGTATTAGATGAAAGTAGAGAAAAACAAGTAATTGAAAAAAATCTAGGGTATCTTAAGGATAAAGCTTATGAAGAAGGAGCAAGGAAATTTTTCATAAATATTATGGAAATTGCTAAGGGGTTTGAACAGGAAAAAACAAAGTATAATGGTTCTGAATGTGAAGAACTTAAAATTAACAAAAGTAGAAATGGTGTAGGAATTGGATACTATGGAGTAAGTGGATCTTTTACAGAAGAAGCAATGTTCAAATATTTTGGCAATAATGAAGAGGCAAAGGCTTATGATGAATTTGAAAATGTTTTTGCTGCAGTTAAAAAAGATGAGATTAAGTATGGTGTTGTACCAATAGAAAATTCTTCAACAGGTGCTATTTCAGATGTTTATGACTTGTTGTATAAATATGGTTTCTATATACTTGGAGAAGTTTGTATAAGAATAAATCAAAATTTAGTTGGAATAAAGGGAACAACGTTAGAAACTATAAGTGAAGTGTATTCACATCCGCAGGGATTTAGTCAAAGCACAGAATTCTTAAAGTCTTATAGGGATTGGGAATTGATACCTTATCATAGTACAGCTAATAGTGCTAAGTTAGTTAATGAATTAAAAGACAAAAGGAAAGCAGCAATTGCAAGTAAAAGAGTAGCTAACATATATGATTTAGAAATAATAAAAGAAAATATAAATAATCAATCAGAAAATTTTACTAGATTCATAGTTATTGGTAAAGAACTTGAAAGAAATCCAAAAGCAGATAAAGTAAGCGTGGTATTTTCTCTTGATGATGAAGCTGGAACCTTATATAAATTATTGCGTCATTTTGCAGAAAATAATATAAATATGATAAAGATAGAGTCACGACCTATGAAACATGGTCCGTGGAAGTATTTCTTATATGTAGATTTTGAAGGAAATCTATATTCAGATGAGGTAACAAAAGCACTAACATTAATTAAACAAAATAGTCCTTATTTTAAAATGTTAGGAGCTTATGAAACAAATATTAATTAATTATTTTAGGAGGAGTATTATGGAAAAAAGAATTTCTGGATCTACAGCATTATATTGCTTGATAGGATCACCAGTAGATCATTCTGGATCGCCAGCTATGTACAACTACAGTTTTCAAAAATTGGGTATAGATTCTGCCTATGTAGCTTTTGACATTTCAGAAGAAAAAGCATCTGATGCTATTGCAGCCTTTAAAACTTTGAATATAAGAGGTGCAAATGTAACTATGCCATGTAAAAGTGAAGTTGTTAAGTATATGGATGAATTATCTCCAGCAGCTCGTATTATTGGAGCAGTGAATGCTATTATTAATGAAAGTGGAAAATTAACTGGTCATATAACAGATGGTGTTGGATTTGTACGTAATTTAAAGGAACATGGAGTAGATATAAAAGGTAAAATAATTACTGTTTTAGGTGCTGGTGGCGCTGCAACAGCCATCGTAGTTCAATGTGCACTAGATGGTGCTAAAGAAATTAATATTTTTAACATAAAGGATGCTTTTTATCAAAAGGCTGAGAAAACTATTGAAAATATAAAAAAAGAAGTGCCTGAATGTGTTGTAAACTTATGTGATTTAGAGGATACACAAAAACTTAATGAGCAAATTGCAGCTAGTGATATTTTAGTTAATGCAACACGTGTGGGAATGCATCCAAATGAAGAAGAATCTCCAATAAAAGATACAAATGTTTTCACAAAGGAATTAGTTGTAGCTGATGTTGTTTATAATCCAAGGAAAACGAAGCTTTTAGAGGATGCTGAGGCAGCTGGATGTACAATAGTTCCTGGTATAGGTATGCTGTTATGGCAAGGGGCAGAAGCTTTTAAATTATATACTGGATTAGAAATGCCTGCAGATGAAGTTAATGAATTGTATTTTAAATAATTTTAAGTTCAATTTATTAAGCAATTGAGGCAGAGGAAAGATGATAAATATATCCATAGATTCAATGTAATGTAAAGAACTATGTTCTTATATTAATAAATAATTTAAATAATTAGGAGGAAGGTTAGATATGAAAAACAAAATAGTTATAATTGGTATGCCAGGTAGCGGGAAAACGACACTTGGAAAAATGTTAGCTGAAGAATTAAATATAAAATTCTTTGACATGGATGAATACATTGTAGAGAAAACAGGAAAAACAACCATACAACTTTTTGAAAATGGTGAAGAATTTTTTAGAGATATTGAATCAGAAACCTGCAAAGAATTAGCTGGATACAGTAATGTATTAATTTCTACAGGAGGTGGAGTTATAAAAAGAAAAGCTAATATAGATACTTTAAATAAGGAAGGGTTAATTATTTTTATTGATAGGCCTGTTGAAAATATTCTAGGAGATGTAGATGTTTCGTTTAGACCACTTCTTAAAGATGGAAAAGAGAAGTTATTAAAACTATATGATGAAAGATATTCACTTTACAATGAATATGCTGAAGAAATAGTTAAAAATGATAGTGATATTAGAGTGGTAATTGATAAAATTAAAGAAGTAATAGACAATAATGAAAATGTAAGTATAAATGATTAAGTTTCTATTGACCTATAAAGAAAAGTATTACAACAAATATTGAAATTATATGTAAATTTGAATTAATATTATGTAGTAGATTAGTAGGATAGTAGATTTAGAAGAAAAAATAGTTTTTTAGTAGTATAGGAGGAAACAAAAAATGATAATTATAATGAAACCAAAAGCAAGCGAAGAGGAAATTAGAAAAATTAAAGAAATAATTGAAGGAAAGGGATTAGAAGTTAATCTTTCTAAAGGAGACACATACTATATTATAGGTGTTGTAGGAGATACTTCTATAATAGATCCAAAGAAGATGCAAGTACTTAAAGGGGTAGATAGAGTTATGAAGGTTCAAGAACCTTTCAAGAAGGCAAATAGAAGATTTAAACCGGAAGATACAGTTATTGATATTAAGGGTTCAGTAATTGGAGGGAGTCGTTTAGGAGTAATGGCAGGGCCATGCTCTGTTGAAAGTGAAGAACAAATTGTTGAAGTAGCTAAAAGAGTAAAAGCTGCAGGAGCAAACTTCTTAAGAGGAGGAGCTTTTAAACCAAGAACTTCTCCATATAGTTTTCAAGGCTTAGAACTTGAAGGATTAAAACTATTAAAAACAGCAAAACAAGAAACAGGACTTCCAATAGTTACAGAACTTATGTCAACTGATTATATAGATACTTTTGTTGAAAATGTTGATGTTATTCAAATTGGTGCAAGAAATATGCAAAACTTTGATTTATTAAAGCAAATTGGAAAAACTAATAAACCAATTTTATTAAAGAGAGGTTTATCAGCTACTATAGAAGAATGGTTAATGTCGGCAGAATATATTATGGCAGGTGGTAATGAAAATGTAATTCTTTGTGAAAGAGGAGTTAGAACTTTTGAAACAATTACTAGAAATACTTTGGATTTACAGGCTATTCCAGTAATTAAAAGATTATCACATTTACCTATTATTATTGATCCAAGCCATGCAGGAGGATATGCTTATTTAGTAGAACCTATGGCAAAGGCAGCAGTTATAGCTGGAAGTGATGGACTTATGATAGAAGTTCATAATGATCCTGAAAATGCATTAAGCGATGGGCAACAATCTCTTACACCAGATCAATTCGATAAATTGATGGATAAAGTTAAAGTTGTAGCAAATATGGAAGGAAAAGAAATTTAAATTTTCTGGGGGGCTAAATATGAAAATTGTAGTTGTTGGTCTTGGCGTAATTGGTGGTTCCTTTACTATGGCTTTAAAAGAAGCAGGATACAATGATGTTTATGGAATAGACACTAATGAGGAAACATTAGTAAAAGCTAAAAAATTAGGATTAATTAAAGAAGGATTTACTAGCGGAGAAGAAATAGTTAAAGATGCTGATTTAATAATTATGTCTTTATATCCAAGGTTAGTTAAAAAGTTTATTAATGATAACAAAGACAATTTTAAAGATGGCGCAGTAATAACAGATGCCACTGGAATAAAGAAGATGTTCATTGGCCATATAGTAGAAATTTTACCAAGTAATATTGACTTTGTTTTTGGACATCCAATGGCAGGAAGAGAAAAGAAAGGAATAGATTTTGCTACTAGCGAAGTATTTAAAGGTGCAAACTATATTTTAACTCCAGTAGATAGAAATAAAGAAGAAAATCTTAAACTTATAGAAGATTTAGCATATGAAATAGGTTTTAAGAGAGTTAGAAGGATAAATCCAGAATATCATGATGAAATGATAGGATTTACAAGTCAATTACCACATGCATTAGCAGTTGCATTAGTGAATAGTGATGTGGAAGGAAGAGATACTGGAAGTTTTATTGGTGATAGTTATAGAGATTTAACTAGAATAGCTAACATTAATGAAGATTTATGGAGTGAACTTTTCTTGGGAAATAAAGAAAATTTACTTATGAGTATACAAAACTTTGAAAATGAGTTAGACAAAATAAAATATGCAATTAAAGATAATGATATAGAGTCATTAAAAGAATTATTTATAAAATCTACAAAAAGACGTGAAAAGTTATAGTAGAATTAGGAAGGCAAAGTAACTTTGGACTTTTTGGATAATAATTTGTTATAAGTAGAAAAATTGAAAAGATAGAGTGTTTTGAATTGAGTAGCATCACTTATGATTAAATTTTAATTATAAGTGATGCTATTTTATATGGTTAAAATCTATAGATTTTAATGTAATTAGTTATTAGATTTTATTTGTGATTTTGCTGTAAAATTATAAGTAAGGTATTATATACTTTCTAAATAACAACACAATAATTAATAGTGATTTTAAAATTCTTCATGTGGTTTTAGAAGTCTTGAAAGGATTTCATCAATCACTGTTAATTGTTAATTGGAATATATATAATAATTTTAATAAGTTAGAAAGAGGGAATAATATGATAAGAATAGTAGCACAAAGTGTAGTTAAAGATGACAAGAGAGAAGAATATATTCAATTAGCAAAAGAATTAATTGAAAAGAGTAAGCAAGAACAAGGATGTATTTCATATGGGTTGTTTCAAGATATAAATAATCCATCTATAATTACGTTTATAGAAGATTGGGAAGATCAAAATGCGATTGATTTACATAATAAAACTGAGCATTTTAAAAGAATAGTTCCTTTATTTGCTGATTTACGAGTAAGTAAAGGAGATGTAAATTTATACAGGGAAGTATAATCATATTGCAACTATATATAAATTCTGATTAAAACTCTAAGTTTTGATCAGAAAATTAATTTTGAAATTGGTGCATTTAAGGAAGGAGGAGTCTAAAATGTCAACTGAAGAATCAAAAATAACAGATTTACGTTCTGCATTGGAACGTCTAAAAGAAGTTCCAGGACAATTAATTGAGACTAGTGAACAAGCAGATCCTAATGCTGAAATATCAGGTGTTTATCGCTATATAGGTGCAGGTGGTACGGTAATGCGACCAACAAGAATTGGACCGGCAATGATATTTAATAATGTTAAGGGGCATGAAGATGCAAGAGTTCTTATCGGTCTTTTGGCTAGCAGAGAAAGAGTTGGTTTAATGCTTGATTCAAAACCAGAACGTCTAGGGTTTCTTTTAAATGAAGCAGTTAAGCATCCAATTCAACCAATAGTTATAAAGGAAAAACCTAAATGTCAAGAGGTAGTTCATTATGCAGATGAACCAGGTTTTGATATTAGAAAATTAGTTCCTGCACCGACTAATACAGAAGAGGATGCAGGTCCATATATAACCTTGGGTATGTGCTATGCATCAGACCCTGAAAATGGTGATTCAGATATTACAATACATCGCCTATGTTTACAAAGCAAAGATGAAATGTCCATGTTCTTTACTCCAGGGGCTCGTCATTTGGGTGTGTTTCGTGAAAAAGCTGAAAAGTTAGGGAAGCCATTACCAATTTCTATTAGTATAGGAGTTGATCCTGCAATAGAAATTGCAGCTTGCTTTGAACCTCCGACAACACCAATTGGTTTTAATGAATTAAGCATTGCTGGAGCTATTAGAAATAAAGCTGTTGAATTAACTCAGTGTTTAACAATTGATGAAAGAGCAATTGCAAATGCTGAATATGTTATAGAAGGTGAATTAATTCCAAATGTGCGTATTAGAGAAGATCAAAACTCAAATACAGGAAAAGCTATGCCAGAATTTCCTGGTTATACAGGCCCGGCTTGTGCTGAAATACCAGTAATAAAAGTAAAAGCTGTTACTCATCGTATAAATCCAATAATGCAAACTTGCATTGGACCAAGCGAAGAACATGTTAGTATGGCAGGTATTCCAACAGAAGCAAGCATACTTCAAATGGTAGAAAAAGCCATGCCTGGTAGGCTGTTAAATGTGTATGCACATTCATCAGGTGGCGGAAAATATATGGCGATTTTGCAATTTAAGAAAAGTCAGCCAAGTGATGAAGGTCGTCAAAGACAAGCCGCATTATTAGCATTTTCAGCATTTTCTGAACTTAAACATATAATTATAGTTGATGAAGATGTTGATCCGTTTGATAGTAATGATGTAATGTGGGCTTTAAATACACGTTACCAAGGTGATGTTGATACAATATTTATTCCGGGAGTACGTTGTCATCCACTAGATCCTTCACAAGATCCAGAATATAGTGCATCAATTAAAGATAAAGGAATTTCTTGTAAGACAATCTTTGATTGCACTGTGCCATATGCACTTAAAGATAAATTCCAAAGAGCAAAATTTAAAGATGTAGATCCAGCTCGTTTTGCGCCAGAATTATTTAAGGCAGAAACAAATAAATAACTTTTGCATTATAGAGATGTCAGCTGAAATACTAAGAAAAAATTTTTCTGAAAACTTTGTTATATGTTATAGTATACATATAGATAAGTTAATAAAACTGAAATAACTGGTGTAATGGATTTTTGCAGACAAATGATAATATAGCTGTGGGATAGATTAAAACAGCTTTAAATTGAGGTGAAATATGGAGTTAGTAGTTGGGATTACAGGTGCAACAGGAACAATTTATGGGGTTAAGCTCCTTGAAGCATTAAAACAAATAGAAAATGTAAATACCCATCTCATTATGAGTGAATGGGCTATAAAAAACTTGGAAATAGAAACAGATTATTCATTAGATTATTTACAAGAATTATCAGATTTTATTTATGATAGCAGAAATCTTGGAGCAAAGATTTCTAGTGGATCGTTTATTACAGATGGAATGATAATTTTGCCTTGTAGCATGAAGACACTTAGTTCAATAGCTAATGGATATGATGATAATTTAATTTCAAGAACTGCTGGAGTAATGTTGAAAGAAGGAAGAAAATTAATTTTATGTCCAAGAGAAACTCCATTAAGTGCAATACATTTGGAAAATATGCTTAAACTATCAAGACTTGGAGTTAGAATAATGCCACCAATGCCAGCATTTTATAATAATCCTAAAACTATAGAGGATATTGTAAATCATCATGTGACAAAAGTTTTTGATCAATTTGGGATACAGTGTTATACCGCAAAAAGATGGAATGGCTAAATGAGGATGGAAATGTTAGAGTAATTATAAAGATTTATAAAATGTTATAAAAGTGTATTTATAAAAAGATTGGCATATAATCAGCCAATCTTTTTGTATTTGCCAAGCCTGTTTGCTCAACTGAGGCTGGAAAAGAAGCCTGTGTCGTAGTTAGACTTCTATACGCATGTATATGAAAGGAAATATATCATAAAATCACTTTTGGTGGTTAGCTAATGATTTTATAAAGTTTCACTTAAATTCTTGAGGATATAGTTACGAAATTGATTTGCAGATGGAGAAATATATTTGTTCTTCATAGAAGCAAGATAAATATATCTTTTAACAATAGGATTGCTTATATGTATGATTTTTACATCGAAATTTTTTATTAAAGATATATTAGGAATAATAGCAATACCATAGTCAACGGCAACCAATCCTAAAACCGCACTGTCTTCTTCAACTTCACATATAATTTTAGGTGTAATATTAACTTTACTAAATAAACTATCAATAAGAGGGCGTATTCCACTTTCTTTATTGAAGTATACAAAAGGATAGTTAGCTAAATCTATTAAGTCAATGCTATCAAGTGAAGCTAGTTCATGATTTTTTGAAACGATTAAAACTAGCTGTTCTTCTAAAATAGGTACAAAATCTATATCAGGTTCATTTTCTACAAATGAACAGAAACCTAAATCAAATTTTTCGTTTTTTAATCCAGTAATAATATTACGAGTAGTGCCTTGAAAAAGTGAAAATGAGATATTTTTATATTTTTCATTATCTAAAAATTCTTTAATTATATTTGGCATAACATATGCTCCTAAGGTATATATGAAACCTAAATCAATTACACCAGTTGAAGAGTTAGTCAAGGCCTTCAATTTTTTTTCTCCTACTTCTAATTCATTTAAAGCACTATCAACATATTTAAGAAAAAAGCGGCCATATTTAGTCAGTTTTACATTTCTTCCATCCTTCTCAAACAAATAAGTGCCTAAATCGTTTTCTATTGTTGAAATAGCATGACTTAAACTAGGTTGAGTAATTGACAATTCTTTAGCGGCCTGAGTGTAATGTTCAAGCTTAGCTAAGACTCTAAAATATTGCAAATGATTTAAATTCATTAGAGCATCAATCCTTTCTAATATTGCTTTTTTTAAAAACTATTTAACTAAGTATACCATTATTAATAGATATAATCTATTAATAATGTAAAAAAAAGATATTAGATTAATGAATAGATAAATATTAAAATATGATTATAAGGATAGGGTTTAGTCCTATTACATAAACAAGTTAAAATTTAATCAATCAAGTTAAATTTTAAACAAATACTAAAATATCTTTGAAAAGTAAGGTTTTAACGTATTCTAATTACTATGTTTATCTTTTGGATTCGTACATTTTTCATATAAAAATACTGTTTTGTAATTGTTTGCAATGAAATAGATAAATTTAAGTAAAAATATTATACATAATAAATAGGAGGAGAATTATGAAAAATAAATATGCAAATCTTTTGTCACCAATCACTATTAATGGAATGACATTAAGGAACAGAACAGTTATGCCACCTATTGGTAGTAACTTAGCAACTGTTAGTGCAGAAGTATCAGAAGAGATGATTAAATACTATGAATTAAGAGCTAAAGGTGGCACAGGGCTTATTATTGTAGAGAATGCATGTGTTGATTTTCCTATGGGAACAAATGGAACAAAGCAGTGTAGAATTGATGATAATCAATATGTACCTGGACTATACACATTGGTTGAAAGACTTCATGCGTATGGTGCGAAGGTGTCTATTCAACTTAACCATGCAGGAGCATCAGCTTATGCAGCCAGATTGAATGGTGAACAACCGATTTCAGCATCAAATATTCCCTCAAAAACAGGTGGAACTATTCCAAGACCATTAACAGTAGATGAAATGAAAGCTATTGCTAAAAAATATGGAGAGTCTGCAGCAAGAGCTCAATTAGCAGGATTTGACTCAGTTGAGATTCATGGTGGACACTCATACCTACTTAGTCAGTTCCTTTCACCTTTATTTAATGACAGAAAAGATGAGTTTGGTGGAAGTGCTGAAAACAGAGCTAGATTTCCTAAAATGGTTATAGATGAGGTAAGAGCAGCAGTTGGTCCTAGATTCCCAATTGCAATTAGAATTAGTGCTGATGATATGATTCAAGGTGGAAATACACTAGAGGATTCCCTTGAATTAATGGAATACTTACAAGAAAAAGTTGATTTTATCAATGTTTCTATAGCACAAAATGATACTCTATATTTGCAACATGATAAGATGAGTCTTCCAGAAGGATGGAGAAGTTACATGGCTAAAGCTATAAGAGATAAATTTGACAAGCCAGTAATAACTTCAGGAAATTTCCGCACACCAGAAGTTTGTGAAGAAGTAATAGCAAAGGGAGATGCAGACCTTGTTGCTATGGGTCGTGGGTTGATAGCAGAACCATACTGGGCGAATAAAGTTGCTAATGGGGAGGAGCACCTTCTTAGAAGATGTATTTCTTGTAATATAGGATGTGCTGACCACCGTTTGGCAAAATCACAACCAATTCGTTGTACAGTTAACCCAGATCTTTTATTTGAAGATGCATACAAAGACAAGCAGGTAAAGAAATCAATTAATGTTGCAGTTATAGGTGGAGGTACTGCTGGATTAGAAGCAGCATGTACAGCAGCAGAAGTTGGATGTAATGTAACATTATTTGAAGAAAAGGATAGATTAGGTGGATTGTCTTGGATGATAGGAACAATTCCTGCGAAAAAGAAAATTCACTATTTCGTAGAATATTTAGAAAATAGAGCAAAAGAACTTCTAAATTTGAATATAAAACTTAATACAAGAGCTACAAAAGAATTATTAGATGAAGTAAAGCCAGATATTATCATAAATGCTACAGGCTCAAAGCCACTTCTTCCTCCAATATCAGGATTGAAGGAAAATGTAGATAAAGAAGGCGGAAAAGTTAAATCAACATTTGGTTTCATTGAAAATATTGATGCTTTTGATAAAGAAGACTGCAAAGGAAAGAAAATTGTAGTTGTAGGTGGTGGAGCAGTAGGTCTTGATGTTGTAGAATTTTTTGCTGAAAAGGGTGCAGATGTTTCAGATATCGAAATGCTTCCTGTAATAGGAAAAGATCTTGACACTAACACAAAACTTGATGCATACCACATGATGAAGGAAAACAATGTTAAGCAACTTACAGAAACTGCACTTCAAACTGTTAATGAAAGTTCGTTCACAGTAAAAAATTCTGATGGTAGTATTGAAGAAATAAACTTTGACTATGGATTTGTATGTCTTGGAATGAGAGCAGAAATATCTGATTTACCTATGGCTGAGGCGTATGCAGAAGAAAAGGATATAAAACTTCTTAATATTGGAGATAGTTTTAGAGCAAGAAGGATAATAAATGGTACTGAAGAAGGTAGAAATATATTAAAAACTCTAGAAGTAATGAGTGCTTTTAGATAAAAGAATATAATTGATAGGATATGAAAAAGGACTGCTGAAAAATGCAAGAAAGTTCTATCATAAACCTAAAACCATGCATCGATGAGAAATTATATCTCAGTGAATGCATGGTTTTTATTTATGAAAATTTATAAATACACATTTAGCAACGTTTTTTGCGATTTTACACTATACATAGATTATATCTATAAATAAAGCGAAAAAATCATATAAATAATATTGACAAAAACATTAAAAAAAGATATTATTAAAATAAATTAATTTAAAAGCTATGACTAAGAAGTAGTATGAAAACAATAAAATTCTTCACAGAAAGCAACCGGTTGATGAGAGGTGCGTAGAATAGTTTTTCTGAATTCATCTTATGAGCTGCCCTTTGAACTGATTTTCTAAGTAGAAGGTGCCGGTGACACCCGTTAAAAATGTAAAGTATTTATTTTAGATACTTATTGAGTTCTTCAGCGTGAGTTGTTGATAAAATTAGGTGGTAACACGATTATTAGATCGTCCTTTGAAATTTCAAAGGGCGTTTTTTTATAGAAAAAATTATTTATATAGATATTTAAGTGATCAAATATTTCATTTAAAGCAGGAGTTATGAATGGTTATGGGAAAAGTAAAATTTTATAGTTAACAAGATAGTAGATATATTATTTATAATTTAAGATAAAAAATAAGCAATAATATAAATATAAGGGGGACATAAAAATGGAAAATAATATAGTAAAAAGTAAAAAAGTAAACGAAGAAGATTTAAAGAAAGAGGTCAATAAGTATGCCAAATGTTCAGGAAAAAGCACAATCAGTGATTGTATGAAATGTCATGAAACAGAACAAGGGTGTCATGAATATTGGGCTATATGGTGTAAAGATAATGATTAAAATTCATAATCAATATAGGATAGGCAAAAGAAGATAAGGATATATAAATTTATTGAGATTTTAATAAAACTATCCCAGTCCTAATTATTATTTTGGCTTCTGCAAAATAGTTAATATTGTAGTACCAATTAGGAGAGGGATAGTTTTGATTTTTATAAAAATTAAGTATATATGATTATATTTTTGAGTGTTCAACAACAAAATCTTTAAATTTCTGGACAACTGGCGTTAATTGCCTATCTTTTATAACTGCCAAATAAAAAAATCTCTCCCAATTTGGACTTGCAATTTGAAGAACTTTCAAATTCATAGAATTTAGCATAGGCATATTGGGACAAACAGCAATTCCAAAATTCTTAGAAACCAATCCTGCTATCACTTGATCTTCTTCAACTTCATAGGCAACTTTTGGCTGTTTACCAATTTGATTGAATAAATCGTCTATTATAGGTCGAAGTCCACTTTTTTTTGTAAAAATAATTTGAGGATATGGAATAGTTTCAATTAGATCTATAGTATTTTTATTTGCAAGTGGATGATTGGTGGGAACTATTAAAACCAATTCTTGTTTGGCAATTGGAATAAAATCAATAGTATGTTCTTCTTTAATCTTAGAACAAAATGCAATATCATATTTTCTATCTTTAAGTCCTTGAATGATATCAGCAGTTACTCCAGTATGAAAGTGAAATTTAATTTCTTTTTCAGGGTACGATTGTAAAAAAGCTGAAGTTACATCTGGAACAAAATCACTTCCTAATGTCCTAAGAAAAGCTAAATCAATTATACCTTCGCCATTGCTAATTGATTTTAAAATGTTTACATTTGAGTCGAGAATTTCTAAAGATTCTTGTACAGCACCAAAGAACATTTTTCCACACTTTGTTAATACCACATTCCTGCCATCTTTTTCGAAAAGTGAAACTCCAAGTTCCTTCTCTAATGAAGAAATAGCACTACTTAAGCTTGGTTGAGTAATCATTAATTTTTCGGCAGCTTTTGTATAATGCTCTAAATGTGCCAGAGTTATAAAATAACGTAAATGATATAAATTCAATTTAGCACCTCGCTTTCATAATGTATGTATTATGGTGAAATTATAACATGACCTATATATAAAATCTATAGATTGTTAGGATATTATCAATTTGTTTTCTAAATATGCCTATAATATAATATTAATATAGATTCCAATAATATTGATTAATAAATGGGACTCAACTTTCAATCTACCGGTAGAATGATTAATGTTTTATAGAAAATAGTTTTTAGACAAAGTTCAGAAATCGATATCAATGTTATTTAGATATCAATGTTCTTAAATTGAAAGGAGTAAATACCATGAATAATGAAGTTATAAAAAATACTTATGAGGAAGGACTATGTCCGCCACTTACAGTTAGCTCATGGACATTAGGAGATCAATGTAAATTTGAGGAAAGAGTTAAGGCTGCTAAAGAAGCAGGATATGAAGGAATAGGTCTTCGTGCTGAAACATATGTGGATGCATTAAACGAAGGATTATTTGATTCTGATATTCTAGATATTCTTAAAAAATATAATATGAAAGTTACAGAAGTTGAATATATTACACTTTGGGCAGAAGATAATCGTTCTTATGAACAAAAATATAAAGAACAGTTATGTTTCCATATGTGTGAGTTATTTGGAGTTCAACATATAAATATTGGTTTAATGGAAAACTATAGTGTAGAACACACTGCACAAAAATTAAAAGAATTATGCCAAAGAGCAGGCAAGTATATAATTGGAGTAGAACCTATGCCATACAGCGGTATTCCAGATGTTAAAAAGGGATGGGCAGTAGTTGAAGCTTCTGGTTGTGACAATGCTAAACTTATCTTAGATACATGGCATTGGGCAAGAGCAAACCAAGAAAATGATATTAAATTATTAGAAGGTATTCCAGCTGATAAGATTGTATCTATTCAAATCAATGATGTTTATGAAAGACCTTATGCAAAATCTATCTTAAGAGATGAATCAATGCATGACAGACTTGCACCAGGTACAGGAATAAATGTAACAGAAGGTTTTGTTCGTATGATTAAGGAAAAAGGTATAAAACCAGCATGTATAGGTGTTGAAGTAATAAGTGATGCTATTTTAGCAAAAGGTGTTGCAGAAGCAGCTAAACACACATATGACAATACTATAAAAGTATTGGATAAGGCTTGGCCAGAAGTATCTCCTAAAAAATAAAAGTATACA
Source organism: Clostridium sp. YIM B02555 (assembly GCF_022320955.1). Taxonomy (NCBI): domain Bacteria; kingdom Bacillati; phylum Bacillota; class Clostridia; order Eubacteriales; family Clostridiaceae; genus Clostridium; species Clostridium sp. YIM B02555. Next base: position 43,743 of record NZ_JAKJJY010000020.1, read on the forward strand.
ATTTTAATTGTTTATTTTAAAGGAAACAAAAGATAAATAATTGTGAATTAGATTAACAATGAAAGGATGATTTGTTTTTATGAAGTTTAAGTCAATGTTTACGCCAATTAAAATTGGTCCAATGACAGTTCCAAATCGTTTTGTAGTGCCACCAATGGGTAACAATTTTGCAAATACAGATGGAACATTAAGTGATAAATCTTTAGCTTATTACCGTGAACGTGCTATTGGAGGATTTGGATTAATTACTTTTGAAGCTACGGTTGTAGATAAGAAAGCTAAGGGTGGACCACGTAAACCATGTTTATTTGAAGATAGGACTGTAGAAAGCTTTAAGAAGGTTATAGATGCTTGTCATGAGGCAGGTGCAAAAATATCCATCCAACTTCAACATGCTGGACCAGAAGGAAATGCAAAGGTTGCAGGACATCCATTAAAAGCTGCTTCTGCAATACCATCATCTTTAGGAAGAAACACGCCGATTGCTATTTCTAGAGAAGAAATATATGAACTTATAGAATTCTATGGGGATGCAGCAGTACGTGCTAAGGAAGCAGGGGCTGATGCAGTAGAAGTTCACTGTGCACATGGATATCTAGTTAATAGTTTTCTTTCGCCAAGAACTAACAAGCGTGTAGATGAATTTGGTGGTTGCTTTGAAAACAGAATGCGTTTACCACGTTTAATAATTGAAAATATCCGTAAAAAAGTTGGAGAATCTATGGCAATTCTTTGCCGTATAAACAGTTCTGACGAAGTTGACGGTGGATTAGATGTTCATGATAGTGCAACAATTGCTGCTTATTTAGAAGAGTGTGGTGTTGACGGTCTTCATGTTTCACGTGCTGTACATATCCGTGATGAATATATGTGGGCACCTACAGTTTTACATGGAGGATTTAATGCAGAGCTGGTTACAGAAATTAAACGTGCAGTTAATATTCCAGTTATTATTGTTGGGCGTTTTACTGAACCACATTATGCAGAATTATTAGTTCGTGAAGGGCGAGCTGATTTAGTAGCATTTGGACGTCAAAGTTTAGCTGATCCTCACACACCTAATAAAGCTAAAGAAGGTAAGTTAGACCAATTAAATCCTTGTATTGCTTGTTTACAGGGTTGCGTTTGCAATATGTATCAAGGAAATCCAGTTAAATGTCTTGTAAATCCATTCCTTGGTTATGAAGGTGAATTGAAGCCAGCTGAAACTAAAAAGAAAGTAATAGTTGTAGGTGGTGGAGTTGGAGGTATGCTTGCAGGATGGGCAGCAGCTGAAAGAGGTCATGATGTAACATTATTTGAGGCAACAGATACTCTTGGTGGACAAATGCGTTTAGCAGCTTATCCTCCAGGAAAAGGAGATCTTACAAATATGGTACGTAGTTATGTAGCTAAATGCGAACAATATGGAGTAAAAGTTCGTATGAATACAGAAGTAACTACTGAAATTTTAGAAGCAGAAAAACCTGATGCAGTAATTATTGCAACTGGTGCAAAGCCATTAGTACTTCCAATCCCAGGAATTAATGAATCAGGATTAATACATGCAGTAGATCTTCTTGATGGAAAACAATCTTGTGGTGAAAAGGTTCTTGTAGTAGGTGGGGGAATGGTTGGTTGTGAAACAGCTGATTTCTTAGGAGAACAAGGACATGATGTTACAGTTATTGAGCTTCGTGATAAGGTTGGAGCAGATGTGATTTCTGAACACCGCAAATTCTTAATGAAAGATTTCGAAGAATATAAGATTAAAAGCGTAACTAATGCCAAAGTTGCAAAATTCTTTGAAGGTGGAGTTGCTTATACATTAGAAGATGGGTCAGAACATACTCTTGAAGGCTTCGATTCAGTAGTACTTGCTATGGGAGCACGCAATTATGATCCATTAAGCGAAAAAGTTAAAGAAATTGTAAATGAAACTTATGTTATAGGTGATGCAGCAAGAGCTCGTAGAGCCTTAGATGCTACAGCAGAAGCAATGGAAATTGCTATGAAGTTATAAGAAAATATCTTACAATAAGATATTTAAATTGTGAGGGATATTTATGGAAAAGAGAATTTCAGGAACAACAGCTTTATATTGTTTAATTGGTACACCAATAGGTCATTCAGGATCTCCAGCTATGTATAATTATAGTTTTCAAAAGTTAGGAATAGATTCGGCGTATGTAGCTTTTGATATTTCAATAGAAAAAGTGAAGGATACTATTGCAGCTTTTAGAACATTAAATATAAAAGGCGCAAACGTAACAATGCCATGTAAAAATGAAGTTGCTAAATATATGGATGAATTATCTCCAGCAGCACGTCTAGTTGGAGCAGTTAATACTATCGTAAATGATGGAGGAAAATTAACTGGAAATATTACAGATGGTGTTGGATTCGTGCGTAACTTGAAAGAGCATGGAGTAGATATAAAGAATAAGAAAATTACTATTTTAGGTGCAGGTGGTGCTGCAACAGCAATTCAAGTTCAATGTGCTTTAGATGGAGCCAAGGAAATTAATACCTTCAATATAAAAGATGATTTTTATAAAAAAGCTGAGAAAACTATTGAAAATATTAGAAAAGAAGTTTCAGAATGTGTTTTAAATTTATATGATTTAGAAGATGTGAAAAAACTTAATGAGAAAATTGCAGATAGTGATATTCTTGTAAATGCTACACATGTAGGAATGCATCCTAACGAAAATGAATCTCCAATAAAAGATATAAGGGTTTTTAGAAGAGATTTAGTTGTATCGGATGTAATATATAACCCAAGAAAAACAAAGCTTTTAGAAGAAGCTGAAGCAGCTGGCTGCAAAATAGTGACAGGTATAGGAATGCTTTTATGGCAAGGTGTAGAAGCTTTTAAATTATATACTGGGCTTGAAATGCCAGCAAAAGAAGTTGATGAATTGTTTTTTAAATAATAACTGATAAAAAATGAGTATCCCTCATAATAGGTTATAAGATTATTAATGGGTTGGATTTTTGAATCCAGCCCAACTATTAAAAGAGGTATACAAGGATTTGTTTTACAAAAAAAAGTTAAAAAATTAACATAAACTACAAGTAATATTTAGGGTTTACATAAGGAACGGAATAATTTTAATTAGTTATATATTATAAATAAATAATAAAGGGGAAAAGAAAATGAATATGAAAAAATATTATCCAACGGCATTAGCTTTATACTTTACATATTTCGTACATGGTATTGGAGTTTCAATACTAGGACAATATAAACAAAATTTTGCAGGTGCATGGGGAGCAGATAAGTTATCAAATGGTACCTTTGATGTAAGTATGGTACTTGCAGTTATAGCTGCATTAGGACTTGGACGTTTAATCACACTTCCTTTTTCAGGACCTATTTCTGATAGATTTGGAAGAAAAGTTTCAGGATTAATTGGTGTAGTTTTATATGTAGCTTACTTTATTGGTATAGCAATCGCACCAAATATGTATGTTGCTTATGCTTTTGCTCTATTAGGTGGTGCTGCTAACTCATTCTTAGATACATGTGTTACTCCATCATGCTTAGAGATATTTGTAAATTCTGGTGATGTTGCTAATATGTTTACAAAGTTCTCAATATCAATAGGTCAATTTTTACTTCCTTTTGTAATTGGTTTTATTGCTGCAAGCAATATGTCGTATACAACAATTTTCTTTGTAACAGGTATAGCATTAGCTATAGACGGTATTTTAATTGCTATTGCACCATTTCCACCTAGAAATGGAAATGTAGATTCAAAGAAAGATACACCAGTAAAATCAGAAAAGATGAAATTTACAGCAACAAGTATAGCAGTAATTTGTATCGGATTTACATGTACATCTACTTTTCAACTATGGTTAAACTGTAATCAAGAATTAGGTAAGTTATATGGTCTAGCTAATCCAAGTCAAATTCAAACTTATTATGCATTAGGATCAATGGTTGCTGTATTAGTAACAGCAGTTCTTGTAAAGAAATTTATTAAACCAGTTAGAGTACTTGTTCTTTATCCAGCAATTTCTGCAATTATGTTAATGATTATATACTTTGTGCAAACACCTGGAATTTGTCTAATTGGTGGATTTGTAATTGGATATTCAGCAGCAGGTGGTGTACTTCAGTTAGCTGTATCGACAGCAAACTCTATGTTCCCTACAAACAAAGGAAAAATTACATCTATTGTTATGATTGCGTCTAGTGTAGCAAACTATGTTATCTTAAATGCTGCAAGTTACATTTCAAAATCAGGTGGTGTAGAAGGACCTAAATATGTACTTCTATTTAATGCAATAATTACAGTAGTTGGTATAGTACTTGCATTGTATGTAAATAGACAATATGCAAAAGAAGGAATAAATTAAATTATAAAAAAGTCTATAACTTGTTGAAACAATATATTTAATTAAATATACAAAACCATCATATTTATATAAGCTACTTAAATGTGGAGTAAATATGATGGTTATTATGTAATATTGAATGTTAAATTTTATACTATCTCTGCATAAAGGTTTAAAGTAAATCATTGTGATGTACCTAATGTGAAAATATGAGTATATATAAAATATTTGTGTAAAATTGCTGAATAATGTAATAAAATAAGTTATATAACAATGCTATAATATAATTAAAATTGGAGGGACAACGATGAGTCAAACAAATGTAAGTAGAGTAAAAGAAAAACCTACAAAAAGACGATGGTTTGTATTATTTTTGGTTTGTATAATAACTTTTATTAATTATCTAGATAGAGCTAATATTTCAGTAGCTGCTCCATTTATATCAAGCGATATGGGATTTGACGCTGCAAAAATGGGATTAATATTTTCTGCTATGAGTTGGTCATATACATGCATGCAAATTCCATGTGGTTGGTTTCTTGAACGGTTAGGACCAAGAGTAGTGTATGGGATTGCACTTTTTGGATGGTCTGCATTTACAGGAGCCATGTCTCTTACTTATAACTTTGCTAGTATGATTGCTTGCCGTCTTGGACTTGGAATATTTGAGGCGCCAGCTTTTCCAGCAAATAGCCGTATTGTTACTGCATGGTTTCCATCTAGGGAACGTGGTTTAGCAATTGGTGCTTACACAGGAGCTGAATATGTAGGACTCGCATTATGTACTCCTATTTTAACATGGCTTTTAGTAACATTCGGATGGAAATCTATATTTGTAGCTACTGGTTTAATTGGAATTATATTCACATTTTTCTGGTTGATTTGCTACAATGATCCAGGTAAATCAAAAGGTGTTAATCAAGCAGAGATTGACCTTATTAAAGAAGGCGGTGGTCTTTCAGATACTATTGCAGAAAAAAATAAAGTTAATTGGAAACAGGTAAAGTATCTTTTTACAAGCCGTCAGTTATGGGGAATGTATATAGGTGGATTTTGTAATACTGCTATATTATTCTTTTTCATGACATGGTTTCCATCTTATCTTGTTGCTGAAAAACATATGACTATGTTAAAGATGGGGATTTATGGAGCTTTACCATATATGGCAGCAATTGCTGGAGTTTTGTTTGCTGGAAGATGGTCAGATTGGATGATTTCTAAAGAATATGGAATAGGAATATCACGTAAACTTCCAGTTATTATCGGTTTGCTATTATCTGCTGTTATTATGGCTGCTAATTATACTAATGATATTACAATTGTTATCATATTTATGTGCATAGCTTTCTTTGGTCAAGGTATGGCATCAACTATTTCTTGGGCCTTATTATCTGAGATAATGCCTAAGCAATTAGTAGGATTATGTGGTTCAGTTTTTAATTTTGTATCTAATATGGGAGGGGCTTTATCTCCTGCTATAGTTGGTTATCTAATTGCTGCAACAGGATCGTATGCATCTGCATTGGTTTTTGTTTCTGCAATGGGTGGATTAGGTGCTTTTTCATACATATTTATTATCGGAAAACCTAAACGTATTGTGATTCCAGATTAATTAAGGTTATGTTTAGCAATCTAGATTTTTAGTAATTTATCTATAGAACATTTCTATTGATAATAAGAGAAGAATTAATTGGAATATTATTAGAAATAGACATATCATATAATTGTAGGAAAATTAACAAATAAAAATTTTAATAAATATATATTATTTAAATATTAAGGAGAGATGATAAATGGAAAGACGTATTACAGGATATACTACATTAATAGGGTTAATTGCAACGCCAATAAAGCATACTAAATCACCAACAATGCACAATGAGGCTTTTTCATATTTAGGACTAGATTATGCATACCTTGCTTTTGAAGTTGGAAACGATGAACTAGAAGATGCAGTAAAAGGATTAAAGGCATTAAAAGCTCGTGGATCTAATGTATCAATGCCTAATAAGACTGTTATTCACAAATATTTAGATAAGATTTCTCCAGCAGCAGAGCTTGCAGGTGCAGTTAACACTGTTGTAAATGATGATGGTGTTTTAACTGGACATATAACAGATGGAGTTGGATTTATGACTTCATTAAAAGATAGTGGTATTGATGTGATTGGTAAAAAAATGACTATAGCAGGAGCTGGTGGTGCTGCAACAGCAATTCAAGTTCAAGCTGCTTTAGATGGTGTAGCTGAAATATCTATCTTTAATATTAAAGATAAATTCTGGGCAAGAGCAGAAGAAACAGTTAAAAAGTTAACTGAAAAAACAAACTGTAAAGTTAAATTATTTGACTTAGCTGATACTGATGCTTTAAGAAGTGAAATTGAATCAAGTTATCTTTTTGTAAATGCTACAGGTGTTGGTATGAAGCCATTAGAAGGTCAAATGGTAATTCCAGATGAAACATACTTACGTCCTGATTTATTCGTAGCAGATACAGTTTATATGCCACACGTAACTAAATTATTAGAAACAGCTGATAAAGTAGGTTGTAAATGGATTAATGGTGATGGTATGATGTTATATCAAGGAGCAGAAGCATTTAAACTTTTCACAGGAAAAGAAATGCCTATTGAACATATGAAAGAATTCTTAAATATCAAATAATATTGAAAGTATGTTAAAAAAATAATGCAGCTTCTAGTATGACAATTTTAAAGTTTGTTGTATTAGAAGCTATTTCTGAGATTAATAATTATTATAATATTGTACATAATTTAAAAATAAAGCAATAATATTCATAATATATTTTTTTAAAACAGTAGGGGGATAGCTATGAAAAAAACAGTAAAAGTTAGAAATGTTGTACTTGGTGAAGGAACTCCTAAAATTTGCGTTCCAATCGTTGGAAGGACAAAGGAAGAACTTATTGAAGAAGTTGAAGCTTTAAAGGATATCAGTTTAGATGTTGTTGAATGGCGTGTTGATTATTATGAAAATGTAGAAGACATAGAAAGAGTTAAAGAATTACTTGTTAGTTTAAGAAAGCTACTTTCAAATACACCAATATTATTCACATTCCGTAGCAAAAAGGAAGGTGGAGAAAAAGAAGTATCTACAAATTATTATGCAAAATTGAACAAAGAAATTGCAGCTACTAGATTAGTTGACTTAATCGATGTAGAACTTTTTACAGGAGATGAAATTGTTAAAGATATAGTTGCTTATGCACATGATTCTGAAGTTAAAGTTGTAATGTCAAATCATGATTTCTTTAAGACTCCAGTTCAAGAAGAAATTGTGTTACGTTTGAGAAAAATGCAAGAATTAGGAGCTGATTTACCTAAAATTGCAGTAATGCCTCAAAATAAAAACGACGTGTTAGTTTTACTTTCAGCTACAAATGAAATGGTTGAAAATTATGCTGAGGGGCCAATTATTACAATGTCTATGGCAGGTACTGGGGTTATAAGCCGTTTAGCAGGTGAAGTATTTGGTTCAGCATTAACTTTTGGAGCTGCCAAAAAAGCTTCAGCACCTGGTCAAATAGGAGTTGCTGATTTACGTACAGTTCTTAATATTTTACATAATAGTATAAAATAATAAAAATATAATGTTAATAGCACACTTACTGAAAGGTAGGGCCGCAAAGCTATGAGTCTAAGGAAAATTTAATTTTCTATGATTGTCAGGTTGCCAAAATGTATTTATACAAATTTTAAGCTTTATTTTGGTGCCTATAATTATATGGGCACTTTTTTATTCTTTAGGAAATTATATTATTGGAGAATCTGTGGATAACTTTTGAAACAGACTAATCAACTAGGTTTAATATTTTAAAAGAATAAAAAAATAAATCATATTCGCCTGCATAAAATGTTCTCGTATGCAGCATAGCTGCTTTTTCTAAGGTGCAGATTTTTCTCACATGCGTTCGAAAAGGCAGATGCGCACCTATAAAAAGAGTGCGAAGCACAATACGGAACTTAATATTAAAAATCTACGGCTCCACAGTCGCCTGCGATTTTTTTATTTTATATAGAAAGATAGATGATACATATAAACTTTTAATAATAAAAAACGAAAATTAAGTAAAGAGAATGATTATAAGAACTACTTTATACTTAAATAGTGATAGGGGGAAATTTATGAAAAGTATTAAAACAAAATTAATAGTGTTTTTGGGATTAATGTTAGCAATTATATGCATAGGATTAGGTATAATTTCATTTATCAATTCATCGAATGCATTAAAATCGAATTTAGGGAAGACATTGCCTAAAATTGCAGAACAAACTGCAAGTAATGTTTCTGGAAGACTTGAAGGGCAGTTAAAAACATTGGAGGCTATTGCAGCTAAACCAGAAATAAGTGATCCTAATATAGCAACAGAAAGTAAGATGCCAATTCTTTCAAATGAAGGTAAAAGAATTGGAAGTATTAGATTAGAATTTGTAGAAGCAAATGGAGACATTAAAAAACCAGATGGAACAATTGTTAATGTTAAAGACAGAGTATACTTAAAAAATGCATTAGCAGGTAAGGATAATGTATCAGATCCGATAGTAAGTAAAGATGCTAATAAACAAGTTGTAGTTGTGTATGCAGTTCCTGTTAAATATAATGATAAAATTGTAGGTGTTTTAATAGAAACAAGAGATGGAAATTATTTAAGTGAATTAACCAATCAACTTAAAATTGGACAAACTGGCTATGCATTTATGATTAGAAAAGATGGAGTAAATATTGCAAGTACTGATAAAGATAAAGTTACCAATTTATATAATCCAATAGATGAAGCAAAAAAAGATCCGAAATTACAAGCAATAGCAGATATTGAAGTTAAAATGGGTGCAGGTGAGACAGGAATAGGTAAATATAGTTTTGGTGGAGTAGATAAATATGTAGGATATGCACCAGTTTCTGGAACTGAATGGTCTGTAGGTGTTATAGTAACAGAAACTGAAGTGTTATCAGAATTATCTGGTTTGAAGATTTCAGTTGCAATATCTTCAATAATATTTATATTAATTGGAGGTTGCATTATATACTTAATTTCAAATAATATATCTAAAGGTGTTAAATTAACTTCAAAGCATTTGAAGGTATTGTCAGAGGGAAACTTGATTGAGGAAGTTCCAATTAAATATTTGAATCAAAAAGATGAAATTGGAGAAATGACTGCTTCAATGAAAATGATGCAAGAATCGTTAGGGATAATGATAAAGCAAGTTAAGGATAATTCATCAAACATTAACTTACAGTCAGAAAATTTATCTTCTATCTCAGAAGAAATAGCAAATGTATCAGAAAATGTTACAGGAGCAATATCTGAAATTGCTACAGGTACGAGCAATCAATCAGAAGAATTAATATATATAACAGAAATTCTTAGTGAGTTTAGCAAGAAGTTGTCTGGAATGGTTAAAGAAATACAGATTGTAGATTCGAATTCTAGAGAGATAAGCGTGATGGCGGGGGATAGTAGTAATGAAATGAATGGATTAAATCAATCAGTAACAAATGTAAGTAATTCATTCAAAACATTTTATAGTAAGATTACTGAACTTGGTAGGAATGTAAATAAAATAAATGAAATCACTAATCTGATAAACGAAGTGGCTGATCAAACAAATTTATTAGCATTAAATGCAGCAATTGAGGCAGCGAGAGCAGGTGAATCTGGTAAGGGCTTTGCAGTAGTTGCAGATGAAATCAGACAACTTGCAGAACAATCAAAAGAGTCATCTGAAAGTATAAGTAAGTTAATAAGTGGAATATCTAAAGATACAGACGTTATTGTCCAAGATTCTGTTACTATGGATAATGAATTGATGAATCAAGTTGATGTTATAGAAAATTCAGTAATATCATTTAAAAAGATAATTGAAGCAGTAGATGAAGTAATTCCTAAAATTGATGTTGTTAAAAAATCAGCTGAAAATATAGAAAAAGATAAGAACACAATTTTAAATAAAATAGATGGTTTATCTTCAATTTCAGTTGAAGTTTCAGCATCTTCTCAAGAAATTTCAGCGTCTTCAGAAGAAATGAATGCTTCAACGGAAGAGGTTGCATCAGCAGCACAAATGCTTAATAGCATGACTAATGCAATGCTTGTGGAAGTAAATAAATTTAAAGTTTAAATTTGTTAATCAGCTAATGGTTGTGAAAAATTATAGATAGAATAAATTTATTTATATAAGAAGAGTTAAGAGGATTTAAAATTTCTCTTAGCTCTTTTTTATCTGCTTAACATGGATAAATTGGTAAACAAAATATTTGTTATTGTTATTTATAAAGGTATTTTAATGTGAAAACCAATGTAATTTAGTAATTTAAAAACAGAAAATGATTGAATGATTACATTATTATGGGTATAAATAAGTTATAATAATAATGAAATGTCATATTGAAGGTGGGATAAAATGGCAAGTGCAAATATAAAACTAATTTTAAACGAGGGTATAAAAACTGTATGGGAGGTAGTAACTTCTCTTGATAATTATTCATGGAGGAGTGATTTAAGAAAAATTGAGGTTTTGGAAGCAGAAAAAAAATTTGTGGAGTATACAAAAGAAGGATATGCTACAACTTTTACAATAACTAAGTTTGAACCTATGACGCGTTATGAGTTTGATATGGATAATAATAATATGCATGGTCATTGGGTAGGATTATTTTCAAAGATAGATGATAATAGGACAGAGATAAATTTTACAGAGAATGTGTTAACTAAAAAGTGGATTATGAAACCTTTTGTAGGAATATATTTGAAAAAACAACAAGCAGTTTATATTTCAGATTTAGAAAAAACGTTGAAGAAAAATAATTCTAATAAATAAAAGGAGCTAATGAAAATGGAGATAAGAATTGCAACCATAGAAGATATACAAGCAATCACTGCTGTTGAATCATTGTGTTTCCCAGTAGCAGAAGCAGCTTCAGAAAGTGATTTCAAGAATAGATTAACAATTTATCCTAACCATTTTTGGCTATTAGAGGATGATGGAAAGCTAGTTGGTTTTGTAAATGGAATGGTCACAGATAAGAGAAAATTATGTGATGAGATGTTTGAAAATGCTAATTTACATAATGAAAAGGGTGAATGGCAAATGATTTTTGGTGTAAATACTATACCAGAATATCGTAGGTTAGGTTGTGCAGAAAAAATAATAACTAGAGTTATTGCTGATGCCAAAACTCAAGGACGCACTGGATTGGTACTTACTTGTAAAGAAAAATTGATTCATTATTACGAAAAATTTGGTTTTGAAAATGAAGGAATTTCAGAATCAACACATGGAGGCGTCGTTTGGTATGACATGCGTTTGACATTTTAACAGGATATAATGCAATTAGTTAGAATATGTTAACAAAAAGATCATGTGAATTATTTTATAGTTAAGTATGAAAAGAGGCGCAAGTAATGAGAAAGAAGGTAGCTATAACTTCAGTAATAGTCTTTGGAGTAATCGCAGTAATATTTATAGGGTTAATTTTATCAAAAAACAACGGCGTAGCAGCAACTGATGTATTAGCACCGCAAGATTTATCTGTTCCAATTTTAGCTTATGATGATAATAGTATTACCTTGGCTTGGCACAAACCTGAAAATTATAACAATATAAAAAATTACAATATATATATGAATGGAAAACTTGTAGGTAACTCAAATGATAATAAAAATTCAAAAGCTAAACCCTTTATAGATAATTTCTATAAAGATTCAAGCAACAAATCAGCAGTAAACATAAGTATGCATAATTATGTAGTTTCTGGTCTTAATCCAAATACTTCATATACTTTTACAGTTAGGGCGGTTGATAAAAATGGCAAGGAATCACAAGATAGTAATCAAGTGATTCAAACTACAACAAAAACACCAGAGATATTTGATGTTACCAAATATGGAGCTGTTGGTGATGGAAAAACTTTAGATACAAATGCAATTCAAAAAGCTATAGATGCCTGTACTTCAGATGGTAAAGTTTTAATTCCAGCCGGAAAAGTATTTAAATCTGGAGCTATTTGGCTAAAAGGTGATATTATTTTTCAAGTTGATGGAAAGCTTTTAGGCTCTGAAAATCCAGAAGATTATATAAAAAGTGGAACAGGTAAAAGTAGTGCACTTATTAATGCTATAGGTAGTAATAGTTCCAATCTAAAAATTGTAGGTAGTGGAGTAATAGATGGGAATGGGTGGAAACAAGGTGAACCAGAAAAAACAACTAATTTTCCTAATTCACTAAAAAGTAGTATAAAAACGGTTGAAGAAAATGGTATCCTTGCAGCTAAGCAATATAAAGCAGCGAAAATTAAGGGGCTTTCAGACACAGAAGCTTACAGTAGAAGATCTAATTTAATATCAATAAGCAATATAAATAATGTTTATTATGGAGATGGACTTTCATTTGTTAATCCAAGTCAACATACAATTGGAAGTAATAGCTGTAGTAATGTGGTATTAAATGGTGCACTAATTAAAACTTTTGATTGCAATAATTCAGATGGAATAGATTTTGATTCCAAAGGATTAACAGTATTAAATTGTGTTTTTGATACAGGAGATGACTGTGTGAATTTTACAGCGGGAAAAGGTGCAGATGCAGAAAAAAATCGTAAGCCTGTAACTGATGTTTGGGTATTTGATAACTATTTTGGTCGTGGGCATGGTGCAATTGTGGCTGGTAGTAATACAGCAGCTTGGATAGAAAATATTTTGGCAGAAGATAATGTTATGAATGGTACAGGTTCTGGATTACGTTGTAAATCATCACCAGGAACAGGTGGAGGCGCAAAAGATATTATATTTAGAGACTCAGCATTAAAAAATATTACTGATGGAGAAGGAGAACCATTTATATTTACATCTAACTATAGTAATAGCACTGCAACAGGGGCTTTTAAGCCAGCTCAGGATTTGCCACAATTCAAAAATATTAATATTATTAATTGCAGTGTGGATGGAGCAAAAAGTAATGCAATATTTGTGTTGGGTTTAAAGGATATGTGTCATACTGATATTCATTTTGAAAATGTATCATTTAATAATACTAAGGAAGCAAAAATAGATTATTTAACCAATAGTTCATTTAAAAATGTTACCTTTGATAGTGAATTAAAAGACCCTTGGAATGTGACAAATTCAGATAAATTAAACTTTGAAAAATAGAAAGTTGGATTCAAATAAATAAGATTTAATTAAAAATTAATTAAATCTTATTTATTTTTTTATTCTTGTAAGAATTAAAAAAGAATGGTATATTTATATTGTTAAGATTAACGTTAAACTAAAAAAGTTAACAATTAAGCGTTATTTTAGGAGGTTTTTTAATGGCTGATATTCTATTTAAAAATATAGTAAAAACTTATCCCGGCAATGTAACCGTTGTAAAGGATTTGAATTTAAAAATTGATGAAGGGGAATTTGTTGTTTTAGTTGGTCCATCAGGGTGTGGTAAATCAACAACTTTAAGAATGATTGCAGGATTGGAAGATATAAGTGGTGGAGAATTATATATTGGTGATAGATTAGTCAATGATGTTTCTCCGAAAGATAGAGATATTTCAATGGTTTTTCAAAATTATGCATTATATCCACATATGACTGTATACAAAAATATTGGATTTGGTATGAATTTAAGAAAAATGGATAAAAAATTAATAGATGAAAAAATTAGAAATGTAGCCAAAATTCTTGATATTGAATATTTATTGAATCGTAAGCCTAAGGAACTTTCTGGTGGTCAAAGGCAACGTGTAGCATTAGGAAGAGCTATGGTTCACGAACCAGCTGTTTTTCTTTTGGACGAACCACTTTCGAATTTAGATGCAAAACTTCGTGCTGAAATGAGAGGGGAAATAACTAAGCTACATAAAAAATTAGGAATTACGTTTGTATATGTTACTCATGATCAGGTAGAAGCAATGACAATGGGAGATAAAATTGTTGTTATGAAAGACGGATACATACAACAGGTTGATAAACCAATGACGCTATATAATTTACCAGCTAATCAATTTGTTGCTGGTTTTATTGGATCACCACAAATGAATTTTATAGATGGAGTTATTGAAAAAAAAGAAAAAGAATACTATGTTAAGTTTGATGAGTATAGTATTTTGATTCCTAAAAATAAAGGTGGAGAAGAAACATTTGAATCATATGTTGGGAAGGATGTTGTTCTTGGAATTAGGCCTGAACATATTGGCATAGAAAAAGAATTTTTGGAAAAGTATAAAGAGAATGTATTAGCTACGCAAATAGTTATTCAAGAATTAATGGGAGCTGAAGTGTATCTCCACGTTAATTGTAATGATAAAAAACTTACTATTCGTGCATCTGCAAGTACATTTATGCATCCAGGAGATGCAATTAAAGTTGCTATAGATGAAGAAAAAATACATTTATTTGATAAAGAAACAAGTAAAACTATTTGCAATTAATTAAAGTTAATATAAAATTAGCAACTATTAAGGTGATTTTGTGCTTAAAATCACCTTAATGATTAGCATTGTATTTAAAAAAATTAATATTCATTAGAATTATATATATATTTATTTATATGTTGCAAAAAGAATTGTTAAAAAGTTATAGATTTGCAAAGAAAATCATCAGTCATTGATAATTTAATATTGAATGGGGATAATTGTAATAATATATATTAAGATAAGCAAAAAAACTATGGAGGTGTACTATGAGATTATTTTTCTTTGACTACAATAGAGAGGGACCAGGTGTTTCAAAAGATGCACCTCCAAAGGAAGGAATGGCTTTGTTTTGGAATATATTTTTACGTGAATTTACCTCGCTTTTTAAACTGAATTTACTATTTATTATAACTTGTATACCTATAGTTACAATTGGACCAGCTATTGGAGCAATGACTGCAGTTACTATCAAGATGGTGCAAGATAAACCTTCAGACTTATATTATGACTTTAAGGAAGCTATTAAGAAGAATTGGAAATCTTCTTTTGTTATTTTTATTTTTCAAATTATATTTGTTGTGATTTTGAGTAAATCATTAATATTTTGTGTTAGGTCAGAAGGTTTGATTTATAATATTATAATTTCGATTTTAGTTATAGCTGGAATATTATTCGGCATTTGGTCAATATATATTTATCCAATGAGTGTAAGTGTTAATTTAACCTTAAGAGAAATGTTTAAGAATTCATTTTTATTAAGCATTATATATGTTAAATATTCTATTATAACATTGATAATATGTATGGGATTACTCGAAGCAAGTGCTGTATTTTTACCATTTAATTTACTAGCAATTTTATTTTGTACATTTTCATTTGTTAGTTTTTTTTGCAGCTTTTGTGCATGGAGCGGAATAAAGAAATATATTATAAAAACAGAAAAGTAAAATGTTAACTTACAAATCAAAAAGAGTAACTTAAATATAAAAATGATAACTTAAATTATTGACAACGATTAAATTTTTATATATACTAAAACCAGTTAAACGTTAACTTAAAAACTTAGAAAAGGGGTATGTAAAATGAAAATTCGTAAAAATTTAGCAATATTAATTGCTGGAGCACTAGCTGTTGGAACTTTAACTGGTTGTGGTAGTAGTGGTACAAGCTCATCTAGTAAAGACGATGGAAAATCAGGATCAACACTTACAGTATTAACACATAGAACTGATATGGATGAAGTTTTTAAAAAATATAAAGAAGAATTTGAGTCAAAACATCCTGGAACTACAGTTAATTTTGAATCAGTAAACGATTATCAAAATACAATGAATACTAGAATGGGAACAGAGGACTATGGTGATGTTCTAATGATGCCTTCTAATATTACAAAAAATCAATATAAAGACTTTTATGAACCAATGGGAACTGAATCAGAACTTAAAGATAAATATGCGTTCCTTGATAATGCTAATGTAGATGGAACAGTTTATGGTTTATCAACTGGTGCTAATGCAAATGGTTTTGTATATAATGAAAAGGTTTTTAAAGATGCTGGAATTACAAAAATACCAACATCCCCAGAAGAATTTATGGCTGCCTTAAAAGCTATAAAAGAAAAAACATCTGCAGTTCCTTTATATACAAACTATGTAGCAGATTGGGCTTTAACTAACTGGACTAATGCACAATTTGTTAATGTTTCAGGAGATGTAGATTATCCAAATAAAGTGACTTATGACAAGAATGCGTTTAAGCAAGGATCTACTCTTTATACATCATTAAAATTATTAAATGATGCAGTAGCTAATAAATATGTTGAGCAAGATCCGATGACATCAGATTGGGAAAAATCAAAACAAGATATGGCTGATAATAAAATAGGCGTAATGGCACTAGGTTCATGGGCTATAGGACAAATTCAAGCTAAATCAAAAACACCTGAAAATATTAAGTTTATGAGTGCACCTGTAAATCATAATGGTAAACAAATTATTCAGATGGGTTCTGATTTTATGATGGGTGTAAATGTTCACAGTAAAAATAAAAATATTGCAAAAGAATTTGTAAAATATTTCGTAGAAAAATATCCAAATGATTCTAATATGATTTCATCTATTGTTGGTGCTAAATTGCCTGCTTACTTATCAGGAAGTAATGCTGAATTAGTTCAGCAAAAGATGGGGGCTACTCAAAATGCTGTTGATTTAGACAAAGTACAAAAAGAATCATTAATTAACCTTAGTGATAGCAAATGGGTTAAAACTATTATAGAAATTGGATTAGGAAATGGAAAACAAACATTTGATCAATATATGAATTCTTTGAATGATAATTGGACAAAAGGAATTGAATCTATTGGAAAATAGTAAAATTTAGTTGCTTGAAAAATTATTTATTAAAAAATAATTTTTTAAATAAGATGTAGTAAGGCTTAAATCAGTTGAAAAATAGTAATATACATTTACTTTTAATAACTGTTAACTGGGAGAGGTTATCAGAAAACTGATTTAAGTGCTTCAAATTAAAAGTAAAGGAGTGTTATTAGTGGTAACAAATGCTAAGCATATAACACCTAGTACAACTAAGAAAAAATTTAGTTTTTCTTCTTTGCCATATAAGAAACAAAAAATAATAATTTCTGCTTTGTTTTTAGCTGTTCCAGTAGTGTTATTAGTAGTATTCACATATTTGCCTGCAGTAGCAATGGCAGGATATAGTTTTACAGATTGGGATGGAGTTAGCAAAACTAAAACTTTTGTAGGATTAAAAAATTATAAAACTATACTTAGTGATACGAAGTATTTTGAACCTTTATTTGTAAGTATATATTATTTTGTTGCATCATTTGTGCAAATTGCATTAGGTATTTTAATTGCATACTTAGTATCCTTTAAATGTAAATTTTCTAATTTATTTAAAGGAGTATACTTTTTCCCATCATTAATTAATAGTGTTGCAATAAGTTTTGTATTCATATTCTTCTTTCAACCAGGAAGTACCTTTGATACTATTTTAAACGCTATTGGTTTAGGTGGATTTATAAAGTATTGGCTACAAGACCCAAAGATTGTTAACATATCTTTGGCTTCAGTATCAGTTTGGAGATATGTTGGATATAACATCGTAATGTTTTCAGCTGCAATGGCTTCAATTTCATCAGATATTTTAGAAGCAGCTAGAGTTGATGGGGCTAGTAGATTTCAACAGCTCAGATATATAATAATACCAGGTATTTCAACAATTTTGGGATTACAATTATTCCTAGCACTCACAGGAGCATTATCAGCATTTGAAACCCCTTATATAATGACTAATGGTGGAAATGGAAGTATGACTTTTATAATTCAAACTGTACAATATGCATTCCAAAATCATAGAGTTGGTTTAGCTTCTGCAATGGCAATGATATTGTTAGCAATGTGTATTATTATAACTAGCATACAAAATGCAGTTATGAAGAGGAAAGGGTGATTAAAACATGAGTAAAAGAAAGTTGAATAGAAAAGAGATTGCTTATGAAACAGTTAAATATGCTGTATTAATCTTTTTTTTACTAGTATTCATTATTCCTATCTTAAGTGTATTTTTTGCAGCCTTTAAGACAAGTACGGAATATTCTTCAACAAATGCATTACAATTACCTAAATCATTTTTGAATTTTGATAATTTTAAAGTGGTATTTAACCAAGGAAATATGCTTAATGGTTTTAAAAATACGTTAATTGTTTTAGTATTCTCTCTTTTTGGTTCAGTTCTTACTGGTTCTATGGCAGCATACATATTTAGTAGATTTAAAACAAAGTTTAGTAAATTTGTTAATGGAATGTTTTTAGTGGCAGTAATGATTCCAGGTATTGCAACACAAGTTGCGACATTCCAAATAGTATCTGGATTAGGGTTATTTAATACTAGATTAGCCCCAATAATATTATATTGTGGTACAGATATAATGAGTATTTATATATTCTTGCAATTCCTGGAAAATATTTCGGTTTCATTAGATGAATCTGCAATAATTGATGGTGCTAATTATTTTCAAATATTCTACAAAATAATTCTTCCACTACTTTCGCCAGCAATTATAACTGTTTTGATCACAAAAGGAGTTGGTGTTTATAATGATTTCTATACTCCATTTTTATATACTCCAAAAGCAGAATTATTAACAATATCTACAACACTATTTAAATTTAAGGGACCATATGGTGCTCACTGGGAAATAATAGCAGCTGGGATGGTTCTGATTATGATTCCAACCTTCCTTGTGTTTATTACATTACAAAAATATATTTATAGTGGACTAGTATCTGGATCGGTAAAAGAATAATAAGATAAGTTAATAAAAGTTGTAAAACAATAAAATATGAAGTGAGAAGTAATGTTAAGTTATGTATTAATAAAGGTTTATTGCATAATATTAATAGTTTCTTGAGAAAGGTGAATTGATATGAGTAAAATTTTAGGTGAAAAACTAGAAAATATGCCATGGCAGGAAAAGCCAAATAACTTTGAAGGTCCAATATGGAGACATACAGAAAATCCAATTATAGGGAGAAATCCTGTAGAAGGTGTATCAAGAATTTTTAATAGTGCAGTAATGCCATATAATAAAGAGTTTATTGGAGTTTTTCGTGGAGAAACCATCAATGGAAGACCTCATATTTATTTAGGTCACAGCAAAGATGGAATTAACTGGAATTTTGATAAAGAAAGAATAAAATTTGTTGATGAGAATGGAGAGGATTATCAACCTCTATATGCATATGATCCAAGATTAGTAAAAGTAGAAGACACATATTATATTATATGGTGTGGAGATTTTGATGGAGCAGCAATTGGATTAGCTAAGACACAAGATTTTAAGACATTTACAAGATTGGAAAATCCGTTCTTGCCATTTAATCGTAATGGAGTTTTATTCCCTAAGAAAATTGATGGGAAATTCATTATGCTATCAAGACCTAGTGATAATGGTCATACTCCTTTTGGTGATGTTTTCTTAAGTAAAAGTCCGGATTTGAACTATTGGGGAAAGCATAGAATTGTAATGCAAAAAGGTGGAAATGGATGGTGGCAGTCAGTAAAAATTGGTTGTGGCCCTGCACCTATTGAAACAGATGAAGGTTGGTTGATTTTTTATCATGGTGTAACTGGAACATGCAACGGATTAGTCTACTCTATGAGTGCAGCACTTTTAGATAAAGAATGCCCATCTAAAGTTTTATATAGAGCTGGAAGCATAATGTTAACACCGGAAGAATGGTATGAAGAACGTGGATTTGTTCCAAATGTTGTTTTCCCATGTGCAGCTTTAACGGATGCTAAAACAGGAAGAATAGCCATTTATTATGGTGCGGCAGATACTTATGTAGGTTTAGCATATACTACTATTGATGAAACTGTAAAATTCATAAAAGAACATAATGAACTTGGAGCAATAGATAGTCTAGAAGGAAGATTATAGTAGAATTATACCTCGTAATTAATCGTTAACTTTAAATATAAAGTGATAAGGTTAATAAGTTAAAATAATTGAACTGTATTTTTAGCTAATATTGTAAACTCGTTTAGAGTATATACTAATAGCGAAATACAGTTTTTTATTGTATAATAAAGGTATAATTGTGAAAACTAATCGTTTATTCATATAAAGCGTAATTTGAAGTGATAAATATAATAATTAGGGGTAAACTAAGTGTTAAATATTGAGAGATATTTTGATAATTCGGTATATATAAACACTAATTAAGTTTGTACATCTCAATTCAAGAAATTCTTAAGTGATTTATAATTGGAATATATAATATTGTTTTAATGAAAGCATTTATGAGAATTAGTTTTACATATACAGGAAGGGGATGAATAATATATGGCAAAAGCAATTAAACTTGCTGATATTGCTGAAGTTTTAAAGGTGAGTAAAGTAACAGTCTCTAAGGCTCTATCAGATAAAGATGGAGTTAGTGATGAGTTAAGAGAAAAAATTAAAAAAGTTGCAGCAGAGATGGGATATCGCCAAAATTCTATTGCAAGATCTCTAAGAGATGGTTACACATACAATATAGGGGTACTAATTCCAGAAGGATTTGTTGAAATGTATCATTCTTTCTATTGGGAGTTATATCAAAATGTATTAAATGCATTAACCCAAAAATCATATTATGGAATCATGGAGGTAGTAAATCGAGAAGATGAAAATAATAATGTGGTCCCACGGATGTTACAGGATAGTAAGGTTGATGGGATCATTGTTATGGGGGAATTAAAGAAAGAGTATGTTGAATTTTTAAATAGTCTTGATGATGTTCCAGTAGTAATGCTAGATACATATGATAAGCACATTGATTATGATACAGTTACTTCAGATAATTATTATGGAATGTATTTACTAACTGATTATCTAATTGAAATGGGACATAGAGACATTCTATTTGTAGGAAATCCACGTGCTACTAGTAGCATTCAAGACAGATTTTTAGGTTTTACAAAAGCTTTGCTAGAAAGAGGAATTGAATATACCTCTAATAGTTATATTTCAGATAGGGAGATAGGTAAAAAAGAATTAAATTTTGAGTTGCCTGAAAAAATGCCTACTGCTTTTGCCTGTAATTGTGATTCAGTAGCATATCTTCTAATTAAAAAACTTCAAGATAAAGGATATAAAGTTCCTGAAGATATTTCAGTTGTTGGATTTGATAATTATTTAATTACAGAAATATCTGATTTAGGAATAACAACTTTTGAAGTTGATATGAAAACAATGGCAGAAACAGCAGTTGATGTTATACTTAAAAAAGTTCGTAAAGTTGACTATAAACCAGCAAGAAGAGTTATATGTGGGAAAATAGTTATAAAAGACACAGTTAAAGAATTAAAAAAATAATTACAAGATAATTCATAACACTTGTGTAAATTATCTTGTGTTTTATTATTGACTTTATTAATGAATTCATTAGGAGGGAGAAAAGTGGAATTTAAAATTACAGAAGAGATGTTTGATAGTTCATTAGTAAATAAGGGCGATATAAGTAGAATATTAAAATTATTTGCTAAAATTGAAAAAGGTGAGAATATAACAATTGCATTTTTAGGTGGATCAATAACACAAGGATGTAATTCTACAGTTCCAGAAAAATGCTATGTTGAATTGACATATAAGTGGTTTGAAAACAAGTTTAATAATGTAAATGTGAAACATATAAATGCAGGGGTAGGTGCTACGGGATCTTTAATTGGGGTGCATAGAGCTGAGATGCAGGTGATAAATGAAAGTCCAGATATAGTTTTTGTTGATGCAGCTGTAAATGATGATGAGGATTATTCCTGTAAAGTTGCTTATGAAAGTTTAATTAGAAGATTATTGGCTAGTGAAAATAAACCAGCAGTAGTAGAAGTGTTTATGACTATGGATACGGGATTAAATGTTCAAGAACAACAAGTAGAAATAGGTAATAGATATAATGTATCAATGATAAGCTTTAGAGATGCCCTTAAATGTGAAGTTGAAAAAAATAAAATGAAATTTTCTGATGTTTTAACTGATGAGGTTCATCCAAGTGATGATGGGCACTATATAATATCGCAGCTATTAGTTCATTTTATTAATAATATTTATAATAATGACTATAAAAAAAGAGAACAAATAAAGAGTTTAGATAATATTTTAGATATACCTTGTGTATTTGAGGATAGATATATAAACGGAAAAATTATAAATAATTCTAGTATAAAACCAGAAGAAATCCTAGGGTTTGATAATTATGATGAAGGATTTCAAGTATTTAAGAATGGATGGAAATATGACGGGAAAATTGCTGATCATGGAAGATTGTTTTTTGAGCTATCTGCAAAAAATATTATCTTGCTATATAAAAAGAGTGTTTCTGAGAATTCAGGAAAAATTAGTGTCAAAGTTAATGATAAAGAAAAGGTATTATTAGACACTTATTTTAAAGATGGCTGGGGAGATTATTCTGCAACTGAGATATTGGAATTAAGTGATGAAGTTAAGAAATATAAAATCGAAATAAATGTAATTAAAGAAAGTATTGCAAGTGAAGTGACTATTTTAGGAATATTAGTATCATAGTAAAGTAGAAAAAAGGAACTCTTTTACGTAGTATTATATCGAGAATATATAGGTTTATATCAATATTCTTGAAGCTTAAGTAACTGAGGCCTTCTTTTTTTTGCAAATTTTAATATTTGGTATCTATAATGTGTTGTTTTCTAAATTGTTTTGGAGTTATACCTGTCTTTTTTCTAAAGGTTCGTATTAAATGACTACAATCCGCAAAGCCTGTTTCTTGACTGATATAGTTAAGGTCAAAATTTGTGAATAACAATAAATCTTTAACTTTACTCAATCTTATAAATTCAATATAATCCTTGCAGGATTGACCATATAATTCGTGAAATTTCTTAGCAAAATATGAGTAACTCATGTGGCACTTCTCGGCAAGAAATTCAACTTTTATTGATTCATGTGAATGTTCATCTATATATTGCAATATTGTGTGTAATGAATCAGTGTCATAAGGAGTTAACATTATATTATTTGTATCAAATCCATTTTTTCTCCAAATTCTAAGAATTTCTATCAATAATGATGAAACTAGAGATTGAAAACGGATATCGTAGCCATAATCTTTATTGGCCACTTCTTCAATGCAACTTGTGAATATACTTTCTATTGAACTATTAAATGCTTTTGAAGAAATTAATATAGCAGCATAAGGGTTATCTATTGCACATTTAAAGATTGAACTAAGCTTTGGGGTATAATTACTGTTTATGTGAAGATTGTTTATATCAAACTTTAGCACTCCGTATTTTAGTGGTTCATTGGAGACTGAAAAAATTGAATGAACTACTTGTGGATGGAATAAAATTAAGTCACCAGCTTCAAGAATGTATTCATTATTATTACAGTTTATTAATGAAGTTCCCTTAAGGATAAAAATAATTTCCATATAATAATGCCAATGAGCTTTGATTGGGAAATTTCCATATTTGGTACCAGCTATAAAAGCTTCGTAGGGTGATACTAAAACATTAATCTCTTCAAATAAATAATTCATGATAGCCTCCATAAAATAGATTTGTTCTATTTTTAAATAATTGTATTATATCAGATAAAAAATAGAATTGATATAGTATATGTGGATAACGGTGTAATAAAAAAATAGTAAACAAGAATATTATTTTTTATTGTATTAACTAAAAGAAAGGAATGAATCTTATGGAGTTTATAAAAGGATTTACATTTGCACCTTTTGCTAGGAGGGGTAGCTATTTGAAGAAGAAAACTTATGAGAGTTTAGATAATTTAAAAGAAAGAATTGGAATTAATTTTATAATACTTGTACCAAATGGATTACAGGATACTCCGCAATCAGAAGAGATTTGTTATATATCTAATTCAACTGTATCAGATGAAGAATTAGAAGATATTATAAATTATGCAAAGGATATTGGGCTTAGAGTAGCTATTAAGCCAACGGTTAATTGTAAAAATGGAACTTGGAGAGCACATATTAATTTTTTTGATGAAGATGTTCACTGTGAGCCAAAATGGAGTAAATGGTTTGCTTCATATACAGATTTTCAACTTCATTATGCTACTATTGCTCAAAAAACAGGTTGTGAAATGTTTATAGCGGGTTGTGAAATGGTTATGGCAGAGCGTAGAGAAAATGAGTGGCGTAAACTTATTTCAGATATCAGAAATGTTTACAAAGGGATTGTATCTTATAATACAGATAAATATCAAGAGCATAATGTAAAATGGTGGGATTGTATAGATGTTATTTCTTCGAGTGGTTACTATCCTATTTCTGATTGGGAAAAAGAATTGAATCGTATTGAAAAGGTAGTGAAGAAATATAATAAACCATTTTTCTTTGCAGAAGCGGGTTGTATGTCTACAAAAGGTTCTTCAGAGGTTCCGAATGATTGGAGTCTTGAAGGAAACATAGATTTAAATGAGCAAGCAGAATGGTATAAAACTATGTTTGAATCTTCAATTAAGCGTGAATGGGTATCTGGTTTTGCTATGTGGGATTGGGCAGGAAGTCAGTATTTATTAAGTAGAGCTAAAAATGATAAAGGATATGAGGTATATGGAAAACCAGCAGAAAAAATTATAAAGAAATATTATGATATGGTGGTGAAAGAGTGATAGAATTTAAAAATAAATTAGATGACAAATTAGAACCACAAGAAGAAGCTCTTTTAGAAATATTCAAACAAAATGAAAATAATACTTTGAAAACTCTTATTGGAATATATAAAGGACATTATTTAAGCCTCTTTTTTTCAGTTATATTCTTTTTGATTAAAAGTTCTCCAGTGTGGGTTATGCCAGTTGTATCAGCAAATATTATAAATGCTGCAACTGATAAGGGTGAGAATGCTGTTAATATAATTATAGTAAATATTATTATAATCCTCGTTATGGTATTACAAAATGTACCAACAAATTATATACATACAGTGTTATATGCTAAAACTATAAGAAGTGTTGAAAGAAAATTAAGGAGCACTCTCGTTAAAAAATTGCAGCAACTCTCTATTGCATATCATAATGAAATGCAATCAGGACGTTTGCAATCAAAAATTATGCGTGACGTGGAGCAAATCGAAAATTTATCATCTCAAGTTTTTATTACTATATTAGGCATAGCTTTAAATATTGTTGTAGCCTTGGGTGTTGTAATTTTTAAAAGTTTAACAGTATTTATATTTTTTGTTGGAACTATACCTGTAGCAGTAATTATTATTATTGTATTTAGTGGGAAAATTAAAAGATATAATAGTGATTATAGAAAAGAGATGGAAGAAACTTCAGTTAGTGTAATGGAGATGGTAGAATTAATTCCTGTTACAAGAGCTCATGCGTTAGAAAAACAAGAAACGAAGAAAATAGACAGACAGCTAGTTAATGTGGCAAAAAAGGGGTTAAAATTAGATCTGATTCAGGCATATTTTTCATCAATAAGTTGGGTTGCTTTTCAAGTATTCCAAATAATATGCCTTGGATTTACAGGATATATAGCAGTAAAAGGTTATATTTCAATAGGTGAAGTTGTACTTTATCAAACTTATTTTGGATCAATAGTTGCTCAGATAGCAGGTGTTATAACAATGCTGCCTACTATTGCAAAAGGCTTAGAATCAGTGTCTTCAATTGGAGATATACTTCTTTCTGATGATATAGAAAATAATCGTAAGAAAAAGAAAATTAAAGAGGTTAAAGGTGAAATTACATTTAGAAATGTTAATTTTAAATATAAAGATAGTGAGCTCCAAATTTTAACAAATTTAAATTTTACTATAAATCCAGGTGAAACAATAGCTTTTGTAGGCGCTTCAGGAGCTGGGAAATCAACTATTCTAAATCTTGTAATTGGATTTTTTCAAGCAACAGAAGGACAAGTACTTATTGATAATCAAGATATTGCAACACTTAATCTTCAAAGTTATCGCTCACATATTGCAGTTGTTCCACAAAATGCAATTTTATTTTCTGATTCTATTCGTGAAAATATTATTTATGGAACAAATAGTATTTTAGATGAAGAATTAAATAGAATAATCAAGGCTGCTAATTTAGAAGAATTAATAGAGTCGCTTCCAGATGGAGTAGATACTAAAATAACTGAGCATGGAATGAATCTTTCTGGTGGTCAGCGTCAAAGAATATCTATAGCAAGGGCATTTGCAAGAAATCCTAAAATATTAATTCTTGATGAAGCAACATCTGCTTTGGATAGTATTTCGGAAAAAAAGATACAGGAATCAATTGAGAATTTAGTTAAAGATAGGACAACATTAGTGGTTGCTCATAGATTGTCTACAATTAGAAATGCAGATAAGATTGCGGTTATAGGAAATGGTGGGTTAGAAGAGTTTGGAACTTATGAGGAGCTTATGGAGAAAAAAGGTGAATTTTATAAATTGAAAAAATTACAAATGTAAAATAAATTTAATAGTAAAAATATTTTTTTAGATAAAGAGTATTTTAGGAGGAAAAATAAGATGAAAGAAAATAGGAATCTAAAAGTGCATACATTATTAGATATTGAAAACTTAAAAGTTCATGGCAGAACAACAGGATGTCTTTCTCCATTAACAGTATTTTGGACAGGTAGTGGTATTGAGTTAAATGCAAAAGGCTCTGAACTTTGGATTGAAGTAGAAGTAGATTACGATATGTATGAACCTTGGATAAGTGTAGTTATTAACTCGTCTCCGGTGAGCAGACAGATGCTTACTGCAGGAAGGTATTGGATATGTGTATTTAGAGGCATGAATGAAAATGAAGTGAAGAATGTTTGCATAGTAAGAGATGTTCAAGCTATGAATGGAGATCCAGCAAGTTTTATGCAAATACATGCTGTAAAATTTGATGGAGAATTTTTACCAATAGAAGAAAAGAAATATAAAATTGAATTTATAGGTGATAGTATAACGTCAGGAGAAGGAGTGATAGGAGCTAAGCAAGAAGATGATTGGATTTCTATGTGGTTTAGTGCAATAGATAATTATAGTACAATAGTAGCAAAGGCTTTGAATGCTGATTATAGAGTCATTTCAGAAAGTGGATGGGGAGTTCTTACTAGTTGGGACAATAATCCACATTTTAATATCCCACAGTACTATGAAAAAGTTTGTGGTATTCTCACTGGAGAGAAAAATGAAGCTTTAGGAGCTTTTAAAGCTAATGGCTTTGATTCTTGGCAGCCAGATGTTGTGGTGGTGAATCTTGGAACAAATGATAGAGGAGCGTTTAATTCTCCTGAATGGATAGATGAGGTAACTGGTGAAACTTATAAGCAAAGATTAAATGAAGATGGTACATTTAATGAAGAAGATTTAAAAACATTTGAAAAGGCTGTGTATGATTTTCTTGTTAAGCTTAGGAAATTTAATAAGAGCGCAAATATAGTGTGGGTAAATGGAATGCTTGGTGGGGAGATGCTCCCAGCAATTTACCGTGCAGTAGATATTTATGTTAAAAATACAGGAGAAAAAAAGGTTTCGGTATTCCAACTGCCAAATACTAACGAAGAAACTGTAGGTTCAAGAAAACATCCTGGGAAGTTATCGCATGAAAAAGCAGCAATAGAGTTAATTGGATATTTAAAAGAAATTTTGTAAAAGCAAAGAATATCAAACTTAATTTATTATTAAAACGGCTAATAGAAATTATATTGATATGTTTACTAATTAGCTGTATAATATAATTGTTTAATTAATCGTTAAGCTAAAAAAGTCAACTGTTTAAAAGTGTGATTTTTATATTACAATTGACTAGTTGAAAACGTTGTTAATTATGAAGTTTAGTTAAATTTTAATTGAAGAAATATGGAAACTATATGGAGGGGGAAAATGTATCCAATAAAATTTGAAAATTTATATTATGAAAAAATTTGGGGAGGAAGAGATTTAGAAAAATTTAGAGATAATCTTCCAAGTGGTGGTATTGGGGAAAGCTGGGATATAGCTTGTCATCCAAATGGAATAGGAATTGTAGAAAATGGAGAAGAAAAAGGAACGAGATTTGATGAGTTAATAAATAAATATGAACATGCTCTAGTTGGTAGTAAAGTCTCTACAGAGAAGCTACCTCTACTAGTTAAACTTATTAATTCAAAAGAAAAGCTTTCAGTTCAAGTTCATCCGGGAGATGAATATGCAGCTAAATATGAAGGCGATTATGGAAAGACTGAGGCTTGGTATGTTGTAGATGCCAAACCTAATGCAGCTTTAATAGTTGGAACTAAGAATTGTACCAAGAAAGAGTTTGAGATAGCAATAAAGTCAGGAAAAGTAGAAAATTATTTAAACAAAATAGAAGTAAAAAAAGGTGACTGCTTTTTAATAAATAGTGGGCTTATCCATGCAATATGTGAAGGAGTTATTATAGCAGAAATTCAACAAAATAGTGATGTTACTTACAGGGTTTATGATTATGGAAGACCAAGAGAAATACATGTGAAAAAGGCATTAGAAGTTATAAATTTTGATCTTAAATGTGAAAATCTTGAAGGTGAGGAAGTTTCATTTGATGGGTTCAAAAGAAGTTTGTTGTGTAGAAATGAATATTTTGGAATGGAAAAATTCATTATACATGAGACATTAAAAGACGAAAGTGATAAAGAAAAATTTGATATTTTAACCTGTGTTGATGGAGAAGGAACTATAAAAGGAGATGGTTATCTGGAGAAGATAAAAATAGGTGATAGTTATTTGATCCCTGCAACTTTGGGCAAGTATGAAATAATTGGACATCTTACAATACTTAAGAGTTATCCAGTGGTATAAAAAAATTAAATCTGAACTGCGTTTATTTGTTAGTTTAGGGAAATATATAGAAATAGGTCTTAAATATTTTTAAGAATATTAGATTTTATTATTATATAAATATTAATTTAAGAAGGAACTTAATTAAAATGGGAATTAAATTTAATAAGAGTACAAGAGAATTTCATCTTTATAATGATAATATAAGCTATATTGCAAGAATAATTGCTGGTATAGAACAAGTTGAAAATGTTTATTATGGAAAAAGATTAACGCACAGAGAATCTTTTAAACATATTATGGAACGGGAACTTAGACCTTCATGTAATATGTTTAAAGGAAGTCACACAACATCACTAGAACATATCAAACAGGATTATCCAAGCTATGGGACAACAGATTATAGGTATCCAGCACATACGATAATAAGTAAGAATGGAAGTAGAATAAGTAATTATAAGTATGTAGAACATAACATATATTGTGGTAAAAATAAACTGAAGGGATTACCAGCAACCTATGTTGAAGATAATTCAGAAGCGGAAACATTAGAAATCATATTATTTGATGAGGGGCTAAATAGCAAACTTATTCTAAGCTATACTATTTACAAAGATATTGATGCCATATGTAGAAATACAAAAATAACAAATGAAGGATCAAATGAGTTTTATATTGATAATGCTATGAGTATGAGCATTGATTTGCCTGATTCAAATTTCGAATTTATACATACATCAGGTGCATGGGCAAGGGAATGTCATTTGAAAAATAGAAAATTAACAGAGGGAATTCAAGGAATTCATAGTTTGCGAGGGGCAAGCAGTCATATTCATAATCCGTTCATGATATTAAAGCGTCCGGAAACAACTGAAGAAAATGGAGAAGTTTATGGTTTTAGTTTAGTATATAGTGGGAATTTTTTAGGGCAAGTAGAAGTTGATTCTTATGGTATTTCAAGGGTTATGATGGGAATAAATCCTTATGAGTTCAAGTGGAAATTAGATTCAAAGGAAGAATTTCAAACACCTGAATGTGTAATGGTATATACGGGTGATGGTTTAAATGCAATGAGTCAAACATATCATAAACTTTATAGAACAAGGCTTGCAAGAGGAATCTGGAGGGATAAAGAACGCCCAATTCTTGTGAATAATTGGGAAGCGACATATTTCGATTTTGATGAGGAAAGGATTCTTTCAATTGTAAGAACTGCAAAGGACTTAGGCATAGAACTATTTGTATTAGATGATGGGTGGTTTGGACGAAGAAATGATGATACAAGTTCTCTTGGAGATTGGTTTGTAAATAAAGAGAAGTTGCCAAACGGTATAGCAGGCTTATCTAAAAAAGTAGAAGAAATGGGTCTGAAATTTGGATTGTGGTTTGAACCAGAAATGGTATGTAAGGATACTAAATTATTCAAAGAACATCCAGAATGGACTATTCAAACACCTAATAGAAATATGTCTCATGGAAGAAATCAATTTATCCTAGATTTTTCAAGGGATGAAGTTATTGAACATGTATTTAATTTGATGGACAACATAATAGGAAACTCTAAAATTTCTTATATTAAGTGGGATATGAATAGGTATATAACAGAGCCTTATTCGTTAGAACTAGAAGCAGATAGACAAGGTGAAGTATTCCATAGATATATTCTTGGAGTATATAAGTTAGCTGAAAAGATAATTGCTAAATATCCAAATATATTAATTGAATCCTGTGCAGGTGGTGGAGCTAGGTTTGATCCTGGAATGCTCTATTATGCACCACAAACTTGGGCAAGTGATGATACAGATGCTATAGAGAGATTAAAGATACAATATGGTACTTCAATGATTTATCCATTAAGTGCAATAGGAAGCCATGTATCAGCAGTGCCAAATCACCAGGTAGGAAGATTTACTCCACTTAATACAAGAGCTAATGTGGCATACTTTGGAACCTTTGGTTATGAACTAAATTTAAATACTTTGAGTGATGAAGAAAAAGAAATAGTCAAAGAACAAGTTGAATTCGTTAAGAATAATAAATCATTATTTCAAAAAGGTGATTTTTACAGAATACTAAATCCTTTTGAAAGAAATGAAACGTCATGGATGGTTGTTTCGGAGGATAAATCACGAGCTATCGTAGGTTATTATCAAGCTTTATGCATACCGAATGAAAAATATAATCGTATAAAGTTACAAGGGTTAGATTCTAATAAGTTATATTCAATAGAGGGCAGAGAAGGAACTTATTACGGTGATGAACTTATGAATTTAGGAATAATATTATCAAAGGATTATACAGATAACTCTAATGAATATTGGTCAAGAAAACGTGAAGATTTTATGTCACAATTATTTGTATTAAATGAATGTAAATAAAAAATTGCTTGTAGTTATAATTATATCAAGAAATAATAAAAACAATTTTGAAAAACTATAGGGGGAGTAACATGTCTAATTTAATAGGAATCGATATTGGTGGAACAAACTTAAGAGCAGCAGTTATATCTAAGGATGGAGACATATTAGAAATATTCAAAGTTGAAAATGAAGTAGAAAAAGGTCCTACTTATAACTTAGACAAATTAGTTAATCACATAAAGGGACAATGGAGTAATTATGAAATAGAAAAAGTAGGAGTAGGTGTACCAGGGCCTTTAGATTTGAGAGAGGGTAAATTATTGAATCCTGTTAACCTAAAAGGATGGAGAAATTTTAATATTAAAAATTATTTAAGTGAAAAACTAAACTTACCAGTTAAGGTTAATAATGATGCAAATGTAGCGGGTCTTGCAGAAAGCTTGGTTGGTAGTGCCAAGAACTGTGAATCAGTATTTTATATAACTGTTTCAACTGGTGTAGGTGGTGCATTAATTCTTGAAAATAAAATTATAAATGGAGCACACAGCCAAACTGCAGAAATTTACAATATGATAATTAATGAGGATAGGTATAGTCATGCAGGTGCAAATAAGGGAGGATTAGAAGGACAATGCAGTGGCATTAATATAGCTAGAATAGCATCAGAAGCATACGGAAAAAAATTAAGTACAAAAGAAGTGTTTGAGTTATATAAAAGTAATGATAAAAAAGCTGTACAAGTAATAGAAAATTGGATTGATAATATTTCAATTGGAATAGCTAATATAATATCCGTAGTAGATCCAGAAACTGTAGTTATTGGCGGAGCAGTATTAATATATAACACTTATTTATTACCTAAGATAATTGAATGTACGAAAACAAAAG
This sequence comes from Clostridium sp. YIM B02555, assembly GCF_022320955.1. Lineage (NCBI taxonomy): Bacteria > Bacillati > Bacillota > Clostridia > Eubacteriales > Clostridiaceae > Clostridium > Clostridium sp. YIM B02555. Next base: position 76,057 of record NZ_JAKJJY010000020.1, read on the forward strand.
TAGCTGATCCTTCAATGGTAGACATAAGAATAGCTGAAATTGGAGATAATGCAGGACTTATAGGGGCAGCAATGCTTTAGTTCAGTTAAGAGTTACACCTATAAAAAGAGCAGCTATGCTGCAATACGGATCATTTATGCAATACGGAACTAAAAATTAGTTAAGAGTTTAGAATTTTGGAAGAAAAGTCTAATGGCTTTTCAAAATAATAATATTAAAATTAGCACAATTAGTTAACTTGTAAAAAATAATGCTAAACAAGAAAAAGTAGGAGGACAAGATATGAGTATAAAATATAAGTTTCCAGAAAATTTTTGGTGGGGATCAGCAACTTCAGGTCCGCAAAGTGAAGGTAGATTTAATAAGAAACATGATAGTGTATTTGATCATTGGTTTGATATAGAACCAGAAGCATTTTTTAATGGAGTAGGTCCTAATGTAGCATCTAATTTCTATAATAGTCATAAAGAAGACTTAAAATTAATAAAAGAAATAGGGTTAAATAGTTTTAGAACTTCAATTCAGTGGACAAGGCTTATAAAAGATTTTGAAACTGGTGAAGTAGATGAAGATGGAGTGAGATTTTATAATGAAGTCATTGATGAATGTATTGAAAATGATCTTCTTCCTGTTATGAATCTGCATCACTTTGATTTACCAGTTGAATTATATGATAAATATGGTGGATGGGAGTCAAAGCATGTTGTTGATTTGTTTGTGATATTCGCAAGAAAATGCTTTGAGTTATTTGGGGACAGAGTTAAACATTGGACAACATTTAATGAACCTATGGTAATAGTTGAAGGAGAATATTTATATCAATTCCATTATCCTAAAATTGTAGATGGAAGAAAAGCTGTTCAAGTAATGTTTAACTTAAATCTAGCATCAGCAAAAGTTATTGAAGCGTATAAAGAAATGGGATTCCATAAAGAAGGTGGACAAATCGGAATAGTTTTAAATTTAACACCAGCATATCCAAGATCAAATAATGATGAAGATACTATGGCGTCTAATATTGCGGATAGTTATTTCAATACTTCATTTTTGGACCCAGCTGTTAAAGGGGATTTCCCTAAAATTCTTCTTGATATATTGGAGCAGGATGGAGTGATTTGGCAGGCAACAGAAAAAGAATTAGAAATAATTAAAAATAATACTGTTGATTTTCTTGGAGTAAATTATTATCAGCCTAGAAGAGTAAAGGCAAAAGAATCAGAGTTTGATGAATCAAAAGGATGGATGCCAGATAAATATTTTGATAACTATGAAATGCCTGGAAGAAGAATGAACCCATATAGGGGTTGGGAAATATATCCAAAATGTATGTATGATATTGCAATTAATTTAAGGGATAATTATGATAATATTCCATGGTACATATCTGAAAATGGCATGGGTGTTGAAGGAGAAGAAAAATATATAAATGAAGATGGAATAATAGAAGATGATTATAGAATAGATTTCTATAAAGAACATTTAGAATATCTTCACAAGGGAATAAGTGAAGGCTCTAACTGTTTTGGATATCATACATGGACACCAATTGACTGTTGGTCATGGTCTAATGCATATAAAAATAGATACGGGTTTATAGCTGTTGATCTAGAAACTCAAAAGAAAACAATAAAAAAATCAGGAAGATGGATTAAAGAAGTTGCTCAAAACAAGGGATTCTAGAGGAGAGATAATTATGAAAAATTTTATGGTTTTTGATATTGGTGGAAGTTCTGTTAAGTGGTCTGTAATTAATACAAATGGAGAATTTGTTGAAAGTAATAAATTTAATGTTCCAGAAAATAAAAGTGAATTTTTTAATGAGTTATCTAAAATAACAAATGAGATGAAGAAAGTCCATTATGTTAAAGGAATAGCTATAAGTGCACCAGGAGCAGTAGACAGTGAAACAGGAATAATTGGAGGGGTAAGTGCTATTCCATATATACATGGTCCAAACTTTAAAGAAATCCTAAGAGGAACTACAGGTTTAGAAACTGAACTTGAAAATGACGCAAATTGTGCAGCATTAGGTGAATGTTGGCTTGGTGCTGGTAAAAATAATAATGACTTGGCTTTTGTTGTATGTGGTTCAGGAATAGGTGGAGCGATTGTTAAAGATAAGAAAATTCATGGTGGAACTCATAAACATGGTGGAGAATTTGGATATTGTTCAATAACTTGTGATTTTGAGGGAGAACCAAAGTTTACAAGCTGGAGTCAAGCAGGGTCTACCATAGCATTAGCAAAAGGAGTTGCAAGATTAAAAGGATTAGAAGAAGGAAGCTTAGATGGGATTGGAGTATTTGAATTATGTAAGAATGGTGATGAAATTGCCATTAAAGAAGTGAATAAATATTATTTTATTATGGCAGTAGGAATTTATAATATTCAATATACTTTTGATCCGGAAGTTATAATTTTAGGTGGAGCTATAAGTGAAAGAGAAGAATATATTGATGAGATCAATAAACGATTAGATATTCTCATGAATAGCGATTTAGAAGGAACAATAAAGCCATTTTTAAAGAAATGTGAATTTGGAAATGATGCAAATAAGTTAGGTGCATTATATAATTACCTTCAAAGACAGGAATAATTAATTAACATAGTAAAAACTACAGCTTATAAAAAAATAGCTGTAGTTTTTTATAAATATACATTTTATTTTTGATTTGTAAAAGTAAATCAAGATATGTATAAGGTTTCTCATTTAAATATGGCTACTTGAATTAATTTATTGCAGAATAAGCTTCTTTTCCTAATATAAAGACTTTCTTTATATTGATATCTTCATCAAATAATATTAAATCGGCATCAAAACCTTCTTTGATTAAACCTTTATGATTATCAACTTTGCAATGCTTAGCACCATTGTATGTAGCCATTTTTATTATTTCGTATAAGGGTAAGTTTGAATTTTTATATACGTTTCTTACAGCTTTATCAATTGTAAGAACAGAACCTGCTAAAGCACCGTTTTCTAAACGAGCTTCATCATTATTTACAATTACTTTTTGCCCACCTAAAGAATATTCTCCATTTTTCATACCGCAAGCCATCATGGCATCGGATATTAATAAAACATTGTCAGTTCCTTTTTGCTTAAATGCAATTCTTAAGACAGGATATGCAATATGAATTCCATCACAAATAACTTCAGTTGTAATGTTGCTATCAAATATCGCTCCAACAACTCCAGGGCTTCTATGATTTAAAGTAGTCATTGCATTAAACAGATGAGTTGCGTGAGAAATACCATGTTTTATGCCTAATATTGCTTCATCATAAGTTGCGGCAGTATGACCTGCTGAACAGATAATATCTTTTGAAGAAAAGTATTGAATTAGTTCAGTTGCTCCAGCAATTTCAGGAGCCAATGTTATGGAAATAATAATATCCTCATATTTATCTATTAAATCTTTATACAGAGAAATAGAAGGTGATAAAACGTATTTAGGATTTTGTGCTCCAATAGCTTTTGGGTTTATAAAAGGTCCTTCTAGATGAACCCCTAAAACATGAGGAATATCAGAACTATTCTCTTTGAGCATTTTTATTACTTTTAAAGATTTTCTTATATCGTCAACAGAAACAGTCATAGTGGTAGGAAGAAAAGCAGTTGTTCCATGTTTAACTATTGTTTTAGCGATACCTTTAATAGCTTCACTACTTCCATCCATGGTGTCAAAACCACCAGCACCATGTATATGAACATCAATAAATCCTGGAGATATATATAATCCATTAGCGTCATATATATTTTTATCACTACAGTTAATTGGATTTATTTCTTTTATTTTTCCGTCTTCAATATGTATTGTGCCTTTTTCAATTTTATCTAAATATACAATATTACAATTTTTTATTAGCATATTAATTCTCCTTTAAGTGAAATTTAATAAGTGGATTAAGTCAAGTATATCATTTTTTGATAAATAGAGTGTAGGATTAATAAAATGTTTAGAAACTTGTCATAAAAATATGAAAAAAAGAAGGTAAGTGAATTTTTTAAAAGATTATATTTGAAGATTTACTCGAATTATTTGTATAATATTATAAATAAATGATATAATCAATAAGTGAATAAGTTATGTTGTGAGGAGTTGAGGGGATATAATGGCAAAGTATGAAGAAATTGCTGAAGATATAAGAAATGGAATATTAAATGGTAAATTTAATACTAATGAACAATTGCCTTTAGAGAAAGAAATGTGTGAGCAGTATGGAGTTAGTAGAATTACTATTAAAAAAGCAGTTGATGAGCTTGTAACACAGGGGTTGGTAATAAAAAGAAGAGGAGCTGGAACATTTGTAAAAGCTCTTGATGATACTGATGTTCAAAAGCTAAGCATGGCAAAACAGTTTGAAGGTTTTACTGAAAGTCATAATGATAAAAAGGTAACTTCAAAAATTATTAAATTTGAAGTAGTGCATCCAACAGAAGAGATTGCTACAAAATTAAAAATAACGGTTGATGATTTTGCATATTACTTGATAAGAGCAAGATATAGTAATGATGAACCATTCGTAATTGAATATACATATATGCCTATTGTACTCATTCCAGGAATTAAAAATGATATTTTAATGAGTTCAGTTTATGGTTACATAGAAAATACTTTGAAGTTAAAAATAAAAAGTGCACATAGAATTATTAGGGCTATTTTACCAGATGAATTAGAACAAAAAGAATTAAAAATAGATAGCAATTTCCCAATATTAGAAGTTGAACAAGTAGGATTTTTAGATAATGGGCAACCTTTCGAATATTCGATAGCACATCATAGAAGTGATAAAATAGAGTTTAGAACAGTAAGTATTAAGTAGTATAGAAAATATATTAAAAATATATGGTCCCTTTAGAGGGAACCATATATATTCTAAATGCCTTTTGGTGTACTATTAACTATACCTTTTTGGGCTAAAATATCATAAATGGTTTGTGAAGTTGTATCTTCTAGTGTATAACCGAGCAATTTAACTGCCTTTTCTAAGTTTTCTTCAGAATTGGTTTCTATCTCCAAATAAGGAAATGGACAAAAAGTCTTATCATTTATATCTATTTCAATTAAACATTCATCAAATTTATAACTTTCTCTATATTTTTTATTAGATTCTTTAAGAACTAATCCAAGAGATTTAAATATTCCTTCTCCCATTTCTTTATTATCAATTATAACTTCGTTTTCTTCCATGATTTTAAATCTTTCCTGAGATATCATTTTTTTGGTAGTCATATAATATACAATTTTATTATTAAGCATATCATTAACAGTTCTTATACGGGCATATCCCTTATTTTTCAAAAGTCTGTCATCTTCAAAATCATATATATCATTAACTTGATCTTCCATTTTAACTTTTTGTGCACCATTTGATATTAAAATCTTTCTAATATTATCAACATCAATGTCAATAATTCTTGTTTCTAATTCCTGCATAATATAATCTCCTTAGTATAAATTATAACGTAGTATTAGGATAGTTTTAAAACTACCTATAAGTCCTAATCAATATTATACATCTCAATTTAAGAGATTCTGAAAGAAAATGAAATATTCATCATAAGCTGATAATTGAGAACATTGATAATTAGAACATATACTATTATAGTTCAAATCTCTTTACTAGTAAAACATTGTAGTAAATTAATCGATAAAAGTTTATAATATCTATTGTATAAATTTTATTGGATGGTGAAACTATGGAATATATAAATGAAATTAATATAAATCAAGCAATTATTCACATATTAGATAGTAATGGAGAAGATCCTATTTTAAATGAATACAGTTTAGAATTAAGTGAGGACATATATGCTTTTTTATATAAACACTTAGAAAAATGCTTTAAAGATGAAGAGCTTAAATATGGAAAATTTAATTTAGAAAGAAATATAGTTAAGGAAGTAGTTCAAGACTATTTAAATGGAGTGGATAATGATTTAATTAATTTATCTAAAGAATTAGCAAGGCAATTATTCATAATAATGAAGGCCAATGTAAATATTCCATCAGGAGACTTAATAATAGTATCTTTAACAACAGATCAAGGTCCTATGATAGGTATACTTAAGATGGATTATGTTAAGAACTTTACTCATGAAATTCAGTTTATAGATCAAAAAATTGGAATAGGTATAGTTCCACAATCAGCAGGGCTTCCAGGTAGTGGACAAAAAATTCAAAAAGCTGCATTTATAAAACCTATTAATGAAGAAGACAGATATAATTTGATGATTTTAGATAAGCAAAAAAGCAGCAAAGAAGATGAATATGGAGCTAATTATTTTATAAATACTTTTTTAGGCGCAAGTATTGTTACTAATGAGAGAGATATGACAAGAACTTTTGTGAAGGCAGCAGAGAACTGGACTAGAAAAAATATTACTGAAGATGCAGGAAAAGCTGAAGAAATTAGAACTGCCATAAAAGCTAAGCTGAAAGAAGAAGATACTATAAATATTGATGAGCTTTCGGCAGAAATTTTTAATGAACATCCTCAAATAAAAGAAGACTTTTCAAGTTACATAAAGCAGCAAGGATTAAATGAAGAAGTAGCAGTAGATAAAACTTGGGTTGAAAAAAAGATGAAGCGAGTTAGATTAAACATAGATAAGCGGATAGATTTGTATATTAATGAAGATACTTATCATGATTCAAGCAAGTTTGAAATACAAAGGAATGGTGATGGTACCATTAATTTGATAGTAAAGAATGTTATTAATTATATAGAAAAGTAAGAAATTTAAATGAGAAACCTATAGCAATATTTTGATTATCTATTACTATAGGTTTTATTAAATAAAATTTAAATTAAGGTTTTTAAACATTGATAATAGGAGGGTGCATTTTAAAGAAAATACCTCTAGCTATTGGTCCAACAATAAGCAATTGAAGTGGTAAAGCGCAAATAAAATTCATACTTAAAGTCTTAATAAATTGAACAGGTTTTTTCTAAAATATATCAATTAAATAAATTAGATTATCTATATTGTAAAGAGTTTTAATAATTCTTTGAAATATGGATAATCTTATTTGCGTTATTTGTAATTGAAATTGTACAGTAAAATTTTATCTAGTATTTCAATTAACCTTTATAATGAAAAAAATTCAAGTAAAGTTGTCATTTTGCCAAGTATAAAAGAAATTTTGACAAGTATACTTGACAATGCAAGGCATTTTATATAATATTAGGATATTAGGTAATGATATGAGGACATGAAGGAGGAGTTATATTGTGAATAAAGAGGAAATACTAGAAAGAAATAAAAAGAGTAATATAGATAGCGAAGATGAAATGGAACAGTATATTGAAGGTAAGGCGGGAATGAATGCTAAGCTTGTTTTTAGTGCAGTAGTTGTTATATTAGTACTATTTAAGAATTATAAACATATGCCAACAGGAGATATATGGGCAATATTCACAGCATATGGAGCAACTGAATCATTTTATAAATATTACTATTTGAAACATAAGAAACTATTGATATCAGGAGTTCTTTTTAGTGTGGCATCTATGTGCTCTTTGCTTCAATTTTTTATAATGGCATCTAGATAAAGGGGAGAGTTATGGAAGAAAAGTTGATTTTACAAAATAGATTGAAAGTAGCTAGAGCCGAAAAAAAATTATCACAAGGAGATTTGGCAGAACTAGTTAATGTATCTAGGCAGACAATAAGTTCTATAGAAACAGGGCAATTTTGTCCAAGTGCAAAGCTAGCATTATTACTTTGTATAGCGTTAGATAAAAAATTTGAAGAATTATTTTATTTTGAATAAAAAGATAAGTTATTATATATGAGTCGTTTTGGATTGCAAATTTGATTTTAGTGATAAGAATTTATTCAAAATTTTTGAGAATGGAGTGACAAGAATGAATGGGAATAGTAAAATGCTTAATTTAAAGCAATTTGTAAGTAATAATTCGGAAAAAAATACAGATGATAAATCTATTAGAGGAAGTAATAAAAATTTCTTCAAAGACTGGGTTATACCAATAATTGTTGCAATAGGAGTAGCTTTATTAGTACATAAATTTCTATTTTTTAATGTGGAAGTAATGAGTGGTTCATTAATTCCAACTTTAAACGTAAAAGACAGATTAGCTGTAACTAGAGTATACAATACAGAAAATCTTAAAGAAGGCGACATTATAGTTTTTCATTCAGATGAATACAAAGAAAGATTAGTAAAAAGATTAATAGGACTTCCAGGAGATAAAATTGATATAAAAGATGGAGTAGTGTTTAGAAACGGAGAAAAATTAAATGAAGATTATGTGAAAAATAAAGACAACTATAATGGAAGCTTTCAAGTGCCAGAAGGAAAGTACTTCTTTTTAGGAGATAATAGACCAGATTCAGCTGATTCAAGACGCTGGAATAATCCTTATATTGATGCTTCTTATATAGAAGGAAAAGTACAATTTAAATTTTATCCATTGGAGCATTTTGGAAGTATAAACTAATAATTAAGACTAATCAGAGATTATCAGAAGAATAGGCTTAATTTTATATGCCGCTTGCACAAATATGTATCTAATTGCTAGTGTAGTGTTACGATTATAATTTCTCAATGATGTATGTATATTCCATTTATAAGTTTGATTATTCATTTGGATATCTACATATAGAAGTTAGTTATAATTAAGCAATATATTTAGAAAGTTAAAGTGTTATTATTATAATGCTTTAAATCTTTCTAAAAAACTAAAACTTCATATTGTAATAATAATATGATTATTGGTAAATGTCGAAAGAAAGTAGAAAAATATCGAATTTTTAAATAATATAAAAAAAATCATATAGTAATTATATTTTTAATATTTGAAAAGGTGATGATTTTATTAAAATAATAAAATTATAGTAACAAAAGATCAATTTTATATAATTTTAATCTTTCCATGGAATAAATTTACATTGAAATCCTCGAAATAATCGTATAATATAAGCATATTATGGTAATAATCCATGGTAGAGGTGGAAAAGTTATGAATAAGTTAATTTTATTAAATGAAGTAAGAGAAGAAAAAGTTAAATATAGAAATAAATTGTTAACTGTCATTGAAGATGATGCAGAGCAGCAAGAGTATAAGAATTCTTATGTTACTTTCAAAGAAAAATTTAACTGTTTGCAAAATAGAGAAGGATTATTTAGTTTAAATAATGATAATGATGCAAAAGCAAAAAGCAGTGTTTTTGAAAAAAAGTTAATTAAGATTATGGAAAGAATTTTTTCATTAAAAAATTATATGCCATTGATGGAATTAATTAATTCGATATATAATGATGATTTTAATGAAACTGCAAAAGTTAATATTACGAAAAATAGAGAAGGTTCTAAAAGTGAAGTAATAATACTGAAGGATTCAAATTATAATTTGAAAGTATCAGCAGAAGATGAATATAAAAAAATTGAATATAAAATACAGTTTCAAGCAAAAGATGAACAAAATATAGGGATAATAATAAGTAAAGTTGATTTGTCTGATGATAATAATGTTATAAGTCTAAATAAAAAAAGAAAAGAATATGTTAACGAGAACAATTTAAAAGAAGATTCTACAAAGTGCTTAATAATGTTAAATTCAAGTATTGAAGTACCTGATGAATATGAATTTAGAGATGACTGTGAAGGTGAAAATGTAGCGTACAAAGTTAATATAATTAAGGGTTGGAAATATGATTTTAAACAATTATTTGAAAGTAGTATGTACCTTCTAATTCCAATGAAGGTAATAGATTTCATTAAAATATCGTCTGGATTGAATAGAGAATTAATATCAAAAGAACAAATAAAAGATGAAATGATTAGACTTTATAAAGATATTAATAAATATTTAAGCAAAGCTAAAAATAAAGCTGTATTAAATGATAAGGATATTAATGAATTAAATATATTGGCAGTTGATTTATTAAATCTATTTATAATAGATAAAAAGGATAATCTTCTTTTTGAGATAAATCGAGAGATACAAGTTGTATTAAAAGAAATAGTCGTATAGTAGAAACAGAGAAAATAATAAATATATATTATGAAGTTATTTTTAATAGGAATAATTATGGTAAAAATTTTAATATTACCCTTAAATTAACGTGAATGATATGACCGTTTAAGGTTAAAATACTATTGTCGGCAGATGAAGTGAAAATACTTTGTTTACTGATATATATACCAAATTAACCGAGGAGGGGATCGTCATGTCAAATAGTAATAGGGCATTAGTTCCAGAAGCAAGACAAGGTTTATCTAAATTCAAGAACGAAGTAGCTCAAGAACTAGGAGTTCCATTTAAAGAATATAATGGAGAACTAAGTTCTAGACAATGTGGTTCAGTAGGCGGAGAAATGGTAAAAAGAATGGTAGAGGAATATGAACATAGAATATAATTAAAAACATTTTTTAAGCTATATCCTATGTGTTAAAAAACATAATCATATTCTAAAGCAGGGAGATACATTACACAAAAGTGAAATGTATCTCTTCTTTGTGTGTTTATAAAGATTTTTGGACTGTTCTAAATTTTCGTGGTAAAATTAGAACAAAAGTTCGATATGAAGTTATAGGTGATTATTATGAGGAAAATAAAAATTTTACATACAGCAGATATACATTTTGATACTCCTTTTAGTGGAATGACACCAAAACAAGCTTTGAAAAATAAGGAGGAATTAAAATTAGTTTTTGAAAAAATAATGCAAATAGCATTGGATGATGAAATAGATATATTGTTGATAGCAGGTGATGTGTTTGATAATCTATCTGTAAATAAGACGACTCTTTATTTTATTAAAAATTGTCTTGAAAAAATAAAGAATGTCAAAGTGTTTATAAGTCCAGGAAATCATGATCCAATTAATGAAAAATCCTTTTATAGCATTGTGGAATGGCCAGATAACGTTTATATTTTCAAAGGAGAAATGGAGAAAATATTTTTAGAAGATTTAAATACTGTAGTATGGGGGGCGGGGTTTAATACTACTCATATCAATAAGTCTTTATTAAGTAAAGTTGAAAGAGTAGAAGGGTATAATAATATAATGGTACTTCATGGTGAGATTTCTACAATTAGTGAAGGAAATGATTATAATCCTATTACTGAAGAAGAAATGGGTAATAGCAATATGGATTATATAGCTTTGGGACATAGACATAAATTTTCTGAAGTTAGAAGAATAAAAAATACTTATTATAGTTATAGTGGATGTCCACAAGGAAGAGGGTTTGATGAATTAGATGATAAAGGTGTAGTTTTATTACAGCTTAAGGACAGATATGTAGAAAGTAAATTTAATAAGACTTCAATTAGAAATTATTATGAAAGAGAAATAAATATTGACGATTGTTTTGGATATAATGAAGTGAAAAATATCATATTGAATGAGATAAGCAATTATGAAAGAAAAAATAATTTTTACAAAATAATTTTAATAGGGCAGGTAAGTGAAGAATTTACTATAAATGAAGAAGTATTGGAAGAACTATTGAAGAATGAATTTTATTTTATAAAAATTGTTGATAAAAGTGAAATTAAACTTGATATAACTGAGTTGATTAAAGGATATTCACTTAAAAATGTATTTGCAAAAAAAATATATGAAAAATTAAAAAATGCAGAAACAAAAGAAGAAAAAGAAATTATAACTTTAGCCCTCAAAATAGGACTTCAAAGTATTTCAGGAGATGAGGTGAAGATAGTTGATAATTAAAAGAGTTGATATACATGCGTTTGCAGGTTTAAAAAGTAAAAGTTTAGATTTTTCAAATGGTTTCAACTTAATTTATGGGAGAAATGAAAAGGGAAAAAGCACTATTGAGAATTTTATTAGAATATGGTTTTATGGAATTGATGGCTCAAGAGGACGTTTTAATGATAGAAAAAGGTATATGCCTTTGACCGGAGAAAAGATTTCTGGTGAATTAACAATGGAGTACAATGGAAAAGGATATATTATAAAAAGAAGCTTTGGAAATAGTAGGAAAGATGACACCTGTGAAATTTTGGATGAAATAACTGGTGAAACAATTGATATAGAATATGCAAATGAGCCAGGAAAATATTTTTTTAATATAAATTTATCTACTTTTATGAAAACACTATTTATAAGTCAGTTAGGGGTTATGATATTAAAGGACAAAGAAGAAGAGATAATGGAAAAGATGACTAATATTTATAATACTGGAGATGAAAATACTTCAGTAAAAAAAGTGCTCGAGAGATTAGAGAAAAGGAAAAAGCAGTTATCTAGTGTGAGAAAAGGTGGAGAACTTGACTTGCTCAAGGAAGGCAATGCGTTGTTAAAAGCAGAGCTATGGGAAGCTTATAAACTGGCAGAAGAAAATGTAGATAATGAAGAAAATTTACTAAAAAAGAGAGATATAAAGGAAAATATAAAAGAACAAATTAAAAAATTAGATTTATATAAGAAGTATGTAAAAAAGATTAAGCTTAAAAAGGATTATAAAGAAATAAGTAGTTATTTAATAAAAGGTGAAGAACTTAAAAGAGAACAGCAAGTAATAAGTCAAGAATTGAAAAAAGGTAATGAATATATAACAGTTGAATTTCTAGAAGAAATTAATGAAAAGAGTTCAAAATATCTAAGTTTGCTAGATGCGAAGCAAGAAAAATTGAATAAACTCTATAGGTTAGAAGAACAAATACATCAAAAGAAAGAAAATATGAGGATTTATAGTGTGTTTTTATCAATGGGCAATAATATAAAGGATAAGATATATACTCTAAAAGCTGATGTGAAAAACTTAGAGGAAAAGATTAATGGTTTTATTAGTGTCCAAAATGAAATTTCTAGACTGAAAATGGAAATTAATAAAAGCGAGAGAGCAATAGGAAATTTAGAATTTATAAGCAAACACAGAGAAGAAATTGAAGAGCTTATAAATTGTTATAGAGATGGTTTGACAGAGTTAAAATATAAAATAGAAAATCAAGATTACCATAAAGTTAAGACAAACTTGAAAAATGCTTATACAAAAATAAAATTTGTTTATGTAATTGGAAGTATGAGTATAGTTGCTTTTGTATATAGTGTGTTAAAGCAAGTTATGCCTGTTATGATTGTATGTATACCTATATTTATTTTATTGGTGAGCTTATATTTAAAATATTCTATAGAAATAAAAAAGCAGGAGATTAATAAGAAAAATAAAGAATTCATAGATGAACTACAGAAAAAGATTTCAGGGTATGAGGAAAAACTCAATAACTATATAAATCAATTAGAGTGTGTATCATATGAAGAATTTATAAGTAAGCTTGCTCAATATGATAAGTATAAAAGTTATAGAGAAAGTATGGAGATAATTATTAAGAATAAAGAAGATGAGCTGAATAAATTTGATATTACTAAGTTAAAAACTGAGTATAATAGAAACAAAGGTGTAATTTCTTCATTATGTAATGTATTGTCTTGTAATTCTTTAGATGAGGTATTAGGAAAATTAGAAATTTATGAAGCATTAAGGGAAGAAATATCTAGAAATGAATATGAAATTAATGGAGTTAATCAAGAAATATATAATATTGCAGAGCAGCTGCTTGAAAGAGAAAAAGAAATAAGGAAAAAAACTTCAATATTAGGATTAGAAAATATTGAAATAGCTGATCTTCATATGAACTTAAAGGAATATAAAGAAAAAATAAATAAAATGAAAGAAATTAGAAGTGCTTTACAAAATGTTGAAGAAACTTATAAGGTTTTAATAAAGGATCGGAACATAGACGAAATTAAGCAAGAAATGAAGGAAATAATAAATAACGATATAAATTATTCATATGAATCAGAAGAAGAAATAGATATTGAAATTAGGAAGCAGTCTAATGAATTATTAAAGACTGAAAAAGAAATAAAGGACTTAGAATATCTAATAGAGAAAAGATACTTGGGAAAAAGAGAGATTTCAGAAATTGAAGAAGAAATATCAATAAATACAGAGAAAACTTTAAAACGTGAAAAGGAATTTAAAGCAATAGAGCTTGCAAGTGATATTCTCCAAGAATCTTTTAATGAAATCAAGAAAAATGTAGGGCCAGAATTAAATAAAAAAGTTATTGATAAATTTAATTTTTTAGTTAATGGACATTATGAGGAAGCTAAAATATCAGAGGAATATAAACTGAAGATCAGAAATGAAGGACTATTATTTGAAGCAGAAATATTAAGTAATGGAGCTAAAGATCAATTATACTTAGCTTTAAGACTTTCTTTTATTAATATGCTGTTTAAAAATAAAGATGTCCCAATATTTTTAGATGATGCTTTTGTTCAATATGATGATGAGCGAAGAAAAAAGGCTATAGAGCTTTTAGCGGGCGAGAATTTTGAACAAATAATATTTTTTACTTGCCAAGAGATAGAAAAAGATATATTGGACGACGAGCAATATGAATATAATTTAATTAATCTTTGAATTGACATATGAAAGCATAAATAGTAATATTATTACCAGAGATGCAAATGCAAATCAAATGCAAAGAGAGGTAAGATATGAAAAAGAAGATCATTTCAGGAGTATTAGCGCTATTAATAGGAGTTATGCTTATTAGTTGTCAGACTAATTCAAAAACGGTAACGCAAAATACTGCAGATGAGAAATTAAATATTGTTGTATCAATATATCCACTAAAAGAATTTACAGAAAAAATTGCTGGTGATAAAGCGGATGTTACCTGCTTAGTTGCAGATAATATGGAACCCCATGACTATGAACCAAAGACTAAAGATTTCAAGACATTAACTGATAGTAAGGTATTCATTTATAATGGATTAGGTATGGAAGAATGGGTAGATCAAGTTAATGAGTCAATTAAAGATAGCAAGGTAGTGATTGTTGATTCAAGTGCAGGAGTTGATGTAAGGAAAGAAGGAAATGCTATTGATCCACATATTTGGTTAAGTCCTAAAAATGCAGAAATACAATGTGAAAATATAAAAAATACTCTTGTTAAGCTTGATGAAAAAAATAAAGATTATTATGAAGAAAATTATAATAAGTTTAAAGTAGAGTTAGAGGCAGTGTATAATGAATATAAACCTAAATTTGATGCATTAAATAAAAAGAATTTCATAACAGGTCATGCTGCTTTTGGATATTTATGCAGAGATTTTGGGTTAACGCAAAAGTCAGTTGAAAATTTATTTGCAGAGGGAGAACCAACTCCAAAACAATTAGAAGAATTAGTAACCTTCTGTAAAGAAAATAACATAAAAACAGTTTTTTCAGAATCATTAGCGAGTCCCAAAGTATCACAAACTTTAGCAAAAGAAGTTGATGCAAAGGTGGTTCCAATATTAACTTTAGAATCTAAAGAAGATGATAAAAATTATATAGAAGCAATGAAATATAATTTAAATGAAATATATGACTGTTTATCAAAAGAATAGATAGTTAAGTTTGTGAGGCATCAAATAAATCAATTTAGATTTATTGATGCTTTCTTCATTATATTTACAGGGAAGAATATTATTGTTCTGTATAGATATCCAAAGCAAGAATTAGGTATATGCGGAACTTACCGAAATTAAACACATATTTATTACAGCGGACTTATGAAATTTTCGCTGGATGTGTTCTAAGTGGAAGGTTGCACCCATTTCTGCAGGTTCCTAAAGTAAATTTATGACAAGCAGAAAGTGGAACAACCTTCCACTAATAACCATCACAGCTCAATTTCATATGCCGCCTGCACAAATATGTATCTAATTTCTAGTTTAGTGTTACGATTATAATTTCTCAATGATGGATGTATATTCCATTTATAAGTTTGATTATTAATTTGGATATCTATATAAGGATAAAAGATGAATAGGTTTGAAATGTATTATATAAAATGGTACTATTGAAATGGTAAGTAACTGGGAATAAACTT
This sequence comes from Clostridium sp. YIM B02555, assembly GCF_022320955.1. NCBI lineage: Bacteria > Bacillati > Bacillota > Clostridia > Eubacteriales > Clostridiaceae > Clostridium > Clostridium sp. YIM B02555. The sequence continues at coordinate 91,948 of NZ_JAKJJY010000020.1, forward strand.
GCGTAGTAAATTAAATTAAAAATATTCTTGTTATTAGATTGAGTAAATTATAGGAGGAGTTAGGTGTTTTGGGTCAAATTTTTATGATTAATAAAGAAGATATATTGAAGTGTTCAGAACTTTTTGTGGAAGCATTTAACAATGAACCTTGGAATGATAAATGGACGTCAGAAACTGCTAAAAAAAGATTAAACGATATTTATATGACGCCAAATTTTGTGGGAATTTTATATGCTGAAGATGGAAATGTTAAAGGTGCTATCCTTGGTAATTGTGAGCAGTATTATAATGGCATTCATTATAACTTAAAAGAATTGTTTATTTCTAATGAGCTTCAGGGGAAAGGAATAGGAAGTGAGTTGGTTAATGCATTAGAAGAACGGTTAATAGAACTTGATGTAACTAAAATTATTCTGGTGACTTCAAAAGGGAATGGAACAAGTAAATTTTATCTGAACAATAATTTTTATGAGGATATGGATATGGCATTAATGACGAAAGATATTTTCAGAGAAAATAATTGTGAATAAAGATTATTCATTTTAATGAATGAAGTAGATTGAAAATAATAATTAGGAGGTAATATGGTTTTAGCTGAAGAATTTTATGAAAATAATATTAAGAAGAATAGGAAAGAAAGCCAAGAGCTAAATGTAAAAGTGAGTATAGTTGGATGGAGTAGACTTGTTGTAGTAATTTTAGCGGTTGTAATTGATTATATATTATATACTCAAAATAGTTTAAAGACAATTATACTAGTAACTATAATTTTTTCGATTATATTTTTAGCATTAGTATTTTATCATAATAATATATTTGAATGTAAAAAGAAACTTGATTTGCTAGTAGAAATAAATGAAGAGGGAATTAAAAGATTAAATGGTGAATTTAAATATTTTAAAGATAATGGAGAGGAGTATTTAGACAATAAACATTCCTTTATAAATGATTTGGATATATTTGGGAATAATTCAGTCTTTCAATATATTAATTCTACAGTGACTAAAGGTGGTCGTGAAGAATTATCAAGAGTACTAAAGAAGGAAAAAATATTAGTTGTACAAGAAATAAGAGAAAGACAGGAGGCTATAAAGGAACTAGGAGAAAAGGTTTCATGGAGGCAAAAGTTAATTGTTGAAGGAAAACTAAAAAGATCAAAAGATATAGATTTAAATGGTTTGCTTAAGTGGAGTAAAGTGAGTGAGTCTTCAAGTTATTTAAGAATTGCTATTGCATGTACTTTCATTTTTGTAACACTTTGCTCAATATACTTAATAGCAGTACAAAAAATTCCAGCAGCTTTTCTATTATTAGATCTTATGGTTAATTATTTAGTTATTAAGATAATGTCTAAAGGTATAAAAGAGGAAATAAAATTATTTGAAAATACAAAGTGTGCAATCTATAGTTATAGCAGAATTCTTGAACTTATTGAAAATGAAAATTTTAATTCTATCTATTTGAAAAGATTGCAGGATAAATTGAGAAGTGAAACCACCAGCTGTACTGAAGAAATGAAAAAGTTTTCCAAGATAGTAGATTGGGCAGGAAATAGTTCTTATAATGCATATTATCTTTTATTCAATGTTATAATTTTCTTAGATGTATTTCTAATGAGAAATTTGGAAAAATGGAGAGAAAAAAATGGTGACAAGTTAGATATTTGGCTTGAGGTTATGCATGAAATAGATGCTTTAAGTAGTATTAGTAATTTATCCTTTGAAAATGATAAGTGGATTTATCCAGTGATATTAGATACTGATGGAGTAGAAGGAGCAGTTATAGGGCATCCACTTTTAGGAAAAAGAGCAGTTAAAAACTCCTTTTCACTAATTGATAATCGAAGAGTTGCATTAATTACAGGTTCTAATATGTCAGGGAAAAGTACATTTTTAAGAACGATAGGAGTTAACTTGATACTTAGTTATATAGGGGCACCAGTGTGTGCAGAAAAATTTTCTTGTGGAATTATGAATGTATATACCTGTATGAGAACAAAGGATAATTTAGAAGAAAGCATTTCTTCATTTTATGCAGAAATTTTAAGAATAAAAATTTTAATAGAAGCATGTAAAAAAGGAGAAAAAATATTCTTTCTTTTGGATGAGATATTTAAAGGAACAAATTCAAAGGATAGGCATACTGGAGCTACTGTTCTTATAAAGCAGTTGATTCAATATGGGGGATTTGGCCTTGTTTCAACTCATGATTTAGAATTATGTGATTTAGAAAATGAAGATAGAAGAATAGTGAATTATAATTTTAGAGAATTCTATGAAAAAAATAAAATAAAATTCGATTATATATTAAGAAGAGGAAAAAGTGAAACACAAAATGCAATTCAGCTAATGAAGTTAGCTGGGATTGAGATTGAAAAATAAATATAAAGATTAGAAAGGATTAAATATGGGGTACATTATTATTGATTTAGAATTTAATAATTTGAAAAATATAACAAATTATCATAAGGATTTCTTTGAGAGATATGGAGATTTCAAAAATGTTGGAATTGAAAATGAAATTATTGAAATAGGTGCTATAAAAGTTGATAAATATATGAAACCAATAAGTGAATTTAGAGAGTACGTTAAACCTACAATATTTCCAGTAATTAATCCTGTAGTAACAGAAATAACAAAGATAAATCAAGATATTCTTGATGAGAAAGGAGTACCTTTTGAAGAAGCTATAAATAAATTAAAAGGCATGTTTGAAGAAGGTGATATTTTATGTTCTTGGGCTAAAGATGATATTGCAGAATTAATTATAAATGCAAATTATTATAAATTTAGTGATTTAAAATGGCTAAACGAATATTTGGATGTTCAAGAATATGTTTCAAAAATATTAGGACATAAAAATGCATTAGGATTAAAAGTAGCTTTAGATGAATTGAAAATTAAGGTTGATGATACAAAATTGCATGATGCATTAAATGATGCAAAATATACAGTAGAAGTATTTAGAAGAGTATATAATTCGAGAATTATTAATAATTATATAGTTAAAGATATTTATAATATGCCAGCTATACATTTATCAAATTTAGAAGATGTAAAAATTGAAGAGGAAAAACTAATGTTAAAATGTCCTAAGTGCGGAAAGAAAATTGAACTAGAAACAGAAATAAAACTTTTAAATTGGAGATTTGCAGCGGTGGGTACATGTCCAAAGTGTAAAAGTAATATTTTATGCGAAGTTATAGTTAAAAAAACTCTTCAGGGAGAAGAAGGGTATTGTGAGGTTAATAGTATTTTAAAAAATGAGAAATATCTAGATTACATTTATAAATTAGAGAATAGCAGAAGTTAAAAGCCGAATAAACGAATATTTACTAATAAGCAATGGTTTACCTGGAGAATTTTTATTTGAAGTATGATAAAATAGATTTATAAACAAAAATCAAATGAATACAATTAAGGAAAGGATTTTATTTATGAATATAGCCTTTTTTCTTACACCTAAGCATGAAGTCGTATGCGAAAATCAAGAGTCAACAATGAGACAAGTTATGGAGAGAATGGAACACCATGGATATACAGCAATACCGATTATAGACAGAGAAGGGAAGTATGTTGGAACACTAACTGAAGGCGATTTATTGTGGAAATTAAAAAATACGCACAATTTAAATTTTAAGAATACAGAATCTATTAAGGTTAAGGAGATTCCAAGAAGAATAAATCACAAATCTGTTTCTATAACCTCTAATATAGAAAGTTTAATATCATTAGCAGTAAGTCAAAATTTTGTACCTGTAACAGATGATGAAGGAACTTTTATAGGCATAATAAAAAGAAGTGATATAATAAATTATTGTTTTAATGAGATGGAAAGAAGGAAGCATTTAGAAGTTCAACAATTTTTAATGTATGATGAAGGATAATAGAAATACTGATGACTAAATGTACAAACTATAGAACCTAGTTTAGAAATTCAATAATGGTATTAGAAGTAAATAAACTATTGTTTTCAACGAAATAGGAAAACAATAGTTTATTTATTTTGGCTGTTATGAATTTTGATAAGTTTCAACTATAAAGTCGAATTCATTAGGATCTGTTATTTCACCATAGGAATCTTCTTTAATTCCAGGATAATAGTATAATACTAGTTTATCATTGGAATCATTCATGTTTTCTAGTAAGATGTATATGTTGTCTAAAGAACAATCTTCTACCATGGCTAATACTTCATATCTTGAAGAACGACCAGTTTCATTGTTAGTTAAATCAATTGTGTAACTGTCAAACTTTCTCACATTAACTCTTTTTCTATCACATGAGTAAATCTTTGAACCTTTTCTACAGCTAGAGCATTTTTTGAAATTACATTCAAAACTACAGCTTAAGCATTCACAGCTTGAACATTTTTCTAATTGATTAAAGGTTTCCATATTTTTAGTCTTATAATCTTGAAGAAGACTAATTGAAGGGCTTGAAGTAAACATTGAAAAGAACGATTTCTTTTTACAATCAGCTTCAGCAGAATCTAAAAGTTTAGTGTATTGCTGAAGAACTGAAGCTTTTGAAAAATATTTTCTTGAATTTAAATCTTTTTCAGAAAGGAATGGGGATATTTCATTTATTGCATAAGCTATATCAGTATATATTTTTCCCCAATGTCTTCTTTCTGAATTAATAAAATCAATATCTTTATTGTCCATAGTATCACAACCTAGTTATTAGTTTTGTATTTTGCAAGTTCAAGATCTAAATCAACTTCATCTAACTTTTCAAATTCACTATCAAAATTATCTAAGTCTCTTAATTCTCCCAAACCTTGTGCAAGAGATTCTTTTCTTTGAATTTTTCTTTCTATACTGTCGATTTGAATTGAGTTACTTTTTGTTTGAACATTTGCAAGAACTTCATTGACCTTTTGAGAAGCTTCTGCATTTGCAAATCTTGCTGCAGCTTCATCTCTATAGTTCCTAGTTTTTGTAATTTCTTCTTCTAGAGCACGAAGGTTTGCTTTTAATGTTTCAGCTTGAGTTTTAGAATTATCATAGCTTGCTTGCAATGAAGAAACTTTCTTATCTGTTTCAACTTTTTTTGCTAATGCTCTTTTAGCTAAATCTTCATTACCTTTGCTTAAAGCTAATTTTACTTTTTGATCATAATCTTCAGATTCTTTTTTAGCCAACTCTAATTTTTTTTCAATTTCATGAACGTTGCCTAGAATTTGAGCTGAACTTAATTTTGCTTTGTTAAATTGTTCATCCATATCTCTTAATTTTTGATCTAATAATTCAACTGGATCCTCCATCTCATCTAATGTATCGTTAACCTTTGCCTTGATCATGTTTGACATTCTTGTGAAAATTCCCATATTAATACCTCCAAAATTTACAAATTATTTTCTTTTATTTAAGTATTTTTTTATTAATATAATAGCTAATATAAAGATACCAGCTAGAATTAAAGAATTAATTAATGAACTTAATGGTGATCCAAAATAAAAGGGTCTATAGTATCCACCACCCCATCCAAAGGATGGCCAAAATGAGCTATGTCCATAACCACCGCTGTTATATGTTTGAGTGTTATTACTGCTGTTATTAGCAGAATTAGAAGATTTTGAAGAATCTCCTGAAGAATTACCATTATCAGTAGCTGAGTAGGAACCACTATGGAAGCCCTTTGAAGCACCATCACTTGTTGATGTAGTGCTAGAATCTGATTTTGAAGAGGCGTTATCACTATTACTGCTATTACTATTTGAATAATTACCAGATTTAAATCCTTCAGCACTTTTAGAACTAGTGGAATCTTTGTCTGTACTCGATGAAGAACTGCCAGACGAACTTTTAAAGGAACCGGAGCTAAATCCACTACTTGATTTTGAACTGCTAGAACTTGATTTACTACTGCTGCTAGAGCTCGATTTACCACCACTAGATTTAGCAAATACTGTGGTACTATCAGATGGATTTATATTAGTAATATGTAGTGTATAAATTGGTAAACTTGAAAATGTAAATATAAATGTTAATAGTAAAGTTAATACATATTTCTTGTTAATCTTATGAATAGTGATCGCCCCCTAAAAGATTATGTATTTATTATATAAAAAAGAATCATCATACACAATATGGGAATTGGGTTAAAAGTGATTAAAAAATGTGATTATATTGAATATGCTCAATATAGGTTAAGTTATCTCTTTAATAATAGTATTTTCTATTACTTTAAATGGTATTTAATAACCTTTGTTATTAAAATTGATTTTAATAGCAAGTTTAGTAGTTTGAAATGGGAATAGAAATAAGAATAAGTAACTATTGTATAAAAGTTTTTATTGGATTAATATTGTAATAGATAAATCATAATTAAGGAGTGATTATATAATGCTTAATGAAGAAGTACAAGACAGCATGAAAGAACTTTTAAAAGAATATGATGTAAAGAAGTTAAATATGGGTGATATTTTAAAAGGTACAGTAATAGATGTTAATGACAAGGAAGCATCTGTTAACATAAACTATGCTTTTGATGGTTTAATATCAAAGGAAGAAATATCATTGGATGGAAAAGATCCAAGGGAAGTTCTTAGCAAAGATGATGAAATTGATGTATATGTAATATCTCCAAATGATGGAGAAGGTTACGTTGAGCTTTCTTTAGTTAGAGCTCTACAAATTAAAGAAAAAGAAGATATAGAAGAGTTTTATAAAAATCAAAAAAATATTACTGTAAAAATTAAAGAAGAAACTAAAGGTGGAGTAATTGCTTATTATGGAAATATAAGAATATTTATTCCAGGGTCACTTGCAGGTAGACAGAGAGTTGAACTTAACACTTTAGTTGGAAAAGAATTAGAAATAAGAATAACAGAACTAGATCTTAGAAACAATAAAATAGTAGGGTCAAGAAGAGTAATCGAGGAAGAAGAATATAATAAAAATAAAAAAATTATTTGGGAAAGTTTAAAGGAAGGCGAAAAGAAAACTGGTATTGTTAAAAAATTAGTTAAATTTGGAGCTTTTGTAGATATTGGTGGAGTTGAAGGCTTAATTCACATTTCAGACTTATCATGGGAAAGGGTAAACAAACCTGAAGATGTAGTTAAAGAAGGTGATAATGTCGAAGTGTTCATAGGTAATGTTGATAGAAAAAATCAAAAATTATCTTTAATATTAAAAGACGTAACTAAAGAACCTTGGACAATACATAGCAACGATATTAAAGAAGGAGAAATATTCGAAGGTAAAGTTGTACGCCTTACTAATTTTGGAGCATTTGTTGAATTATTTGATGGTATAGAAGGGTTAGTTCATATTACTGAAATTACTAATGAAAATATAGCAAAAGCTTCAGATGTATTGGAACTTGGACAAAAAGTAAAGGTAAAGGTATTGAATTATAATAAAGAAGATAAGAGAATATCTTTAAGCATAAAAGATGCAATAGAAAGTAGTAAAGAATATTTGAACTATATAGATAGTGATGAAGACGAAGCAGGAACATCATTAGGTGATTTGCTTAAAGGATTTAAATTTGAATAAATTAGAATTGGAATACCCAATGCACAATTGTGCATTGGGTATTATAATTTAATGAAATAAATTAGATCTTTTCTATCTTTAGCATATTAGTTCCACCAGTATGAGTTGTTGGCATTCCAGCAGCTACAATTATGTCATCTCCAGGTTGAGTTATACCTAATTCGTGTAATATATTCTTAGCTTCTTCTAAAATTTGATCTGTTGTATTAAACATATCACATTTCATAGGGCATATTCCAAAACTTAAGTTTAAGCTTCTTCTTACTTGGTCGTATGGTGTTATAGCTATAATTGGAGCTTTAACTCTATATCTTGAAAGAATTTTAGCAGTTGCACCACTCTTAGTTGCAGCAACAATAGCTTTTGCATGTAACATATTTGCAGTTCTACAAGCTGAGTAGCTTATTGCAGAAGCATAATCGTTAAGAGATGGCTCTCTAAGTCTTGAAGTTAAGTGGTCATAATCTAAATATTCTTCAGCTTCTTGAGCAATTTTTGACATTGTTTTTGCAGCATCTATTGGGAAAAGACCAGAAGCACTTTCTCCACTTAGCATTATTGCATCAGTACCATCAAAAATAGCATTACAAATATCACTTGCTTCAGCTCTTGTTGGAAGTGAATTTCTAATCATTGAATCAAGCATTTGAGTTGCAGTTATAACAACTTTATTAGCTTCATTACATTTTTTTATGATCATTTTTTGGATTATAGGAACTCTTTGAATTGGAATTTCAACTCCCATATCTCCTCTAGCAACCATTACAGCATCGGTAACTTCGATTATAGAATCTATGTTATCTACGCCTTCTTGATTTTCTATTTTAGCTATAACTTTGATATGCCCACCATTATTTTCTTTAAGCACTTTTTTTACATCAAGGATATCGCTAGCTTTTCTTATGAAAGAAGCGGCTATAAAGTCAACACCCATCTTACATCCAAATTTAATATCTTCAATATCTTTTTCAGTAATTGATGGCAATTTTATAACAACATTAGGGACATTAACACCTTTATGATTTTTAATCATTCCACCAACAATAACTTTTGTATGTATAGTTTTTTCATCGACACCAGTAACTTTAAATTTTAATAAACCATCATCAACAAGAATCTTTCCACCAACCTTTATGTCTTGATAAAGGATATCATATGAAATAGAACATCTTTTTTCATCACCAAGTATTTCTTCGCCACAAATGAAATCAAAATTATCTCCGTCATTAAGCGTTACACCATCATTAATGAAATTATGAGTTCTAATCTTTGGTCCTTTAATATCCAGGACAATAGCTGTAGCAGAATTCATATCCTTACGAATACGTTGAATTAATTCGATTTTTTCTTTATGTGTTTCGTGTGTACCATGAGAAAAGTTTAATCTTGCAGCACTCATCCCAATTTCAATAAACTTTCTTAATGTTTCTTCATTATCACTTGCTGGACCAATTGTAAAAATCATTTTAGTTTTTTGCATATAAACACCTCACATTAAATTTTAGAAATCATTCTTTTAGTTTATACTTTTAGAAAAATAATAACAGACTATACAAGTTTATTTTACGCAATATTTTGTAAGTATACTTTAAATATAAGCACAATTACTAGTTTGGGAAAAATATACATCGCATTTGTGACTTGTTATTTTTTTTATATAATATAGTGTGTGAAAAAATTTTAAATCATAAAATAATAAAAATATACATAATATAGCAGTATATAGCAGTATTTTATGATAAACTAAAAAAAGATATGTATGATAATATTTTATCACATAAATAGTAGAAAGGAAGAGTATAAAATGAAAACTTTAGAGGAATTAACAAAGGAAAGAATATTTTATCATTTTAATGAAATAAGTAAAATACCAAGAGGATCGGGGAATGAAAAGCAAATAAGTGACTATTTAATTAATTTTGCAAAGGATTTAGGTTTAGAATGTTTTCAAGATGAGGCATTAAATGTAATTATAAAAAAACCAGCAGCCAAAGGATATGAAAATGCACCAACTGTAATTATTCAAGGGCATATGGATATGGTATGTGAAAAAAATAACCATAAGGTTCATGATTTTATGAAAGATCCAATAAAATTAATTGTGAAAGATGATTATATTTATGCTGATGAAACTACACTTGGTGGAGATGATGGAATTGCTGTAGCTTATGCAATGGCTATATTAGAAGATAGCACAATAGCTCATCCAGCACTTGAAATATTAGTGACAACAGATGAAGAAACTGGAATGACAGGGGCTAATGCATTAAAAGGAGATCATCTTGATGGAAAAATTGTTTTAAATCTTGATTCAGAAGATGAAGGGAAATTCTGGGTTAGTTGTGCAGGTGGAATTAGAACTCAATCTACATTACCACTAAAATGGATCAATAAAAAAGAAAATACCAAAGAATATAAAATTGAGGTTAAAGGCTTAAAGGGTGGTCATTCAGGTGCCGAAATTCATCTTGAAAGAGGAAACGCTAATAAGTTAATGGGAAGATTATTAAAAGAAATTTCAAAAGAAGTTGATTTTAATTTGATATCATTAAATGGAGGGGCAAAAGATAATGCAATCCCAAGAGAAGCAACAGCAATAATTTCAGTAGATCAATCAAAAGAAAAACAATTATACGAAGTAAATTCAAAAATAGCTGGAATTTTAAAACAAGAGTTCCATAAAAGAGATTCGGAATTAAAAGTGGAATTATCAGATTTTCAAGAAAAAAACAAAAAAATATTATCAGATGATACTACAGCTAAGATAATCAACTTATCATATTTATACCCTAATGGAATTAGTACAATGAGTGCAGATATAGAGGGGTTAGTAGAAAGTTCAACAAATCTTGGAGTTGTAATAACGAAAGAAGATACTATAGAATATCATAGCGCTGTTAGAAGTTCAGTGGCATCATTAAAGCAAGAACTTATTGAAAAAAATAAGTCATTGACAGAAATTTTTGAAGGAACATTCTCAACTCATGGAGGATATCCAGAATGGGAATATAAAGCAGATTCAAAAATCAGAGAAGTATGTAAAGAAATATATAAGAGAATGTATGGAAAAGAAGCAGAAGTTGTTGCTATTCATGCAGGACTAGAATGTGGATTATTAAAAGAGAGATTGGGAGATCTAGATATGATTAGCTTTGGGCCAGATATCTTTGATATTCACACTCCAGATGAACACTTAAGTATATCTTCTGCTCGTAGATGTTACGAATATGTTTTAGAAGTTCTTAAAGAAATAAAGTAACAGATAATTTTAAGTTATTTGTAAAATAGTCTAATTATTAAATGGAAATTATAATAATTAGACTATTTTGGCTATAGAAATCTTAAGTTGATGTAAACGATAGCTTGTTAGAGAATTATCAAGTAAAAATAAGATATTTTATTGTAAATAGAAATATAAAAGTGTAAAAAGTTTGACCTAAATCCAATTAATGAATATACTAAAAACATGTTTTGAAATTTAAGGTAATGAAATCAGGAATGAAAATGTTTTCTTAGGTATATTAAATCAGATCATGGAGAGGTATATAAATGGAATTTAAAAAAAATTTATTTCTAAGATTTATAATTGGAACTATTGTTTTTTCAGGAGTTTGTTTTATTAATACTCAAAATGCAAAGGCTGATACTACTTTAAAAACAAATAAAGGGATTATACTTAAGGCAAGTGAGCTTAAGACAAATAAAGTGATTCAAGCACCTTCAGATGGTGGTGCAGAAACTAATAATAATGATAAAATTTCAAGAGGAACAGTCAGTAAAGGAAATGAAGTTGTTAATTACGCATTTAAATTTATAGGTAAGCCATATGTTTATGGAGCTGCTGGACCAAATGCCTTTGATTGTTCTGGATTGACTCAATATGTATATAATAAATTTGGGATAGGTCTATCACGTACTACATACTCTCAAGTAAATGAAGGTACAAAAGTGGATAGAAATAATTTAAAGGCAGGAGATTTGATATTTTTTAATACAGAAGGATCAATAAGTCATGTTGGTATCTATATTGGAAATGGGGAGTTTATACATGCACCAAGGACTGGAAAACCAGTTATGATAAGTTCATTGAGTGATGGATATTATTCTCAAAGATATGCAACGGCAAGAAGGATAGTTAAGTAGAAATATTTTAAAGTTATTATAGGCAAGTCTTAGTAATTAAGGCTTGCTTTTTTTATTTTAAGAAGAATATGAGAAATCTATAAACTTTATTATAAATACTATGAATTATTTAACATAACTCATATATTGGCAATTAACATAATAAATATAATTATATGAATTTTTATTAGAATTCATATAATGACTTATAATCTGCAATTTGTAGATAACTTAATATTTATTAGATATAGATATCAAAAGCGAGAATTAGACTTATGCAACAATTACCGAAATCAGATACATTTATCTTCCACAGTACTAGTGAAATTTTCGCTGGAAGGTTGCACCCATTTCTGCATGTTCCTAAAGTAAATTTATGACAAGCAGAAAATGAAACAACCTTCCACTAATAACCATCATCAGCTCAATTTCACATGCCTGCTTCCAGAAAAATGTATATGATTTCTAGTGTAGCATTACGATTATAATTTCTCAATGATGCATTTATACTCCATTAATAAGTTTGATTATTAATTTGGATATCTATAAGTATAAAATGGAACTTAAAATCACATTCAATAAATTAATGTGAAAGTTTAAAAAAATAGGAAAGGGGAATATTATGAGATACACAAGATATGAGTACAAAAAATCAGGCAGGTTAAAATTTATATGTAGCGTTGTTGTTATTGTAGTAATGTCTTTAGGGGGCGGAGTATATGTAAGTAACCTGATTTTTGCTGGAAAAGAACTACAAAATATTAATGGGAACAGCTTAATGCAAACAAGTGTATCAGATAATGATGGTAAAATTCAAAACGTTATAGCGTTACAATGTGGTTATTATACTAAGGAAGAAAATGCTAAAGAGTTAATAAATTCATTAACTAAGTATTGTCAGCCATTTATTGTAGAGGATGATGGTAAATATAGAGTAATGGCAGGATTATATACAGAAGAAGATGGAATAAAGAAAATCGATGAATTTAAACAAAAGAAAATCGATGTGGCAAAAATTGATTTGAATATTTCAAATGATAATATAGAAAACAAAAAGATAATTGAAATCGTAGATGGTTTCTTAGAAATTATAAATAAATTCCAAGATAATGAAGTTAAGAGCATAAAAACAAAAGAATTTAAAACTTGGTCCGATAAAATTATAAATGATGATAGTGCAACTAAAACTAAAAAACTTGATGATTTAGATAAATATATAAATAATCTGCCTGATGAAATAGATAGAACAAATAATAGTTCAAATATGCAAGGGTTATATAAATTAATAAAAAACTAAGAAAAAGTATTAAATTATTACGACAAAATTACATTTATATAAAAAAAAACAGAACTTGTTATTACAGACTTGTTTAAGAACATCTTAGATGATAAACTATATGGTATAGAAATGATGAATATATTCATTTCTATACTTTTGTTGATTAAATGTTTTTGGTTAAATAATTAACATGTCTATAATATATATAATTTGTCAATTATATATATTATAATATGTTGTGATTTCTTTTTTACATAAGTAATAAAATTGAGTTTTGATTTTAGGTTTATAATTTAAAATTCATTGTTACAACATATAGATTCTTTATTTTAGGATGTGAGCATATGAAAATAGTATTAGCTTCTGCTTCAGAAAGAAGACAAGAACTTTTAGGAAGATTAGTTAAGAATTTTGATATAATTGTTAGTGAGTTTGATGAAAGCCAAGTTCCTTTTGAGGGGTCTATAGATAGATATGTTAAAGAGATAGCATTGGGAAAAGCACTTGATGTAAAGAAAAAAATAGGTGACAATGCAATAATAATATCAGCAGATACTATAGTTACTTTAGACAATAGGATACTTGGAAAACCTAAAGACGAGGAAGATGCATTTTATATGATAAAGGCGCTCCAAGGCAGGAAACATCTGGTTTATTCTGGAATTGTTGTAATTAATACAACCACTAATGAAATTAAACAAGAGAGTTTGTCTACAGAAGTGATTTTTTCAACAATAAATGATGATGAAATACTTGAATACATAAAAACAGGAGAGCCACTAGATAAAGCAGGGGCTTATGGAATTCAGGGTATAGGCGGAATATTTGTTGAAGAAATAAAAGGATGTTATTATAATGTTGTTGGTCTTCCACTAAGTAAATTAAAATGTATGCTTAAAGAGGTATATTGATATTTGAGGGAGTAGGGATATCATATATGTGGAGGGATTATATTATATGGATAATAGCCTTAAGATTAAGGATATACCACAAAATGAGAGACCTAAAGAAAAGTTATTAACCTATGGGGCGGATAGCTTAACTAATTCGGAGTTATTGGCACTTATACTTAGAACTGGAACTCAAGGAGAGAATGTACTAGAACTTAGCAATAGACTTTTATCAGAATTAGAAGGACTTGATGGGATTTTAAGTGCAAACCTAAAAGATATAATATCTATTAAAGGGATTAAAGATGGAAAAGCGTCACAGATTTTAGCATTATCTGAACTCTTTAAAAGATTTAAAACATTAAAAGCAGCAAAAAGAGATATAAAGATAACTTCACCAAAGGATTTAGCAAGTCTTCTTATGGGAGAAATGAATTCGCTTAATCAAGAAGTTTTAAAAGTTGTATTATTAAGCACAAAAAACACGATTATTAGAGTAACGGATGTATTCAAAGGAAGTTTAAATACTTCTATAATTCATCCAAGGGAAATTTTTAAGGAAGCAATAAATAGGAATAGTGCTTCTTTAATAATATGTCATAACCATCCATCAGGCGATCCAACGCCTAGTAAGGAAGATATAGATATTACATTAAGAATTAGAGAATGTGGAAATATCATAGGAATAAAATTAATAGACCATATTATAATAGGAAATAATAAATTTGTTAGTCTTAAAGAAAGAGGACTAATATAAATCGGAAGGGGAAAAACAAATGGGATTTTTTGGATCAGGAAAAGATATGGGGATAGATTTAGGTACTGCTAATACCTTAGTATTTGTAAAAGGTAAAGGTATAGTTTTAAGAGAACCATCTGTTGTTGCAATGAACAACATGACTAAAAAAACATTAGCAGTTGGATCAGAAGCAAAACTTATGATTGGTAGAACCCCAGGAAATATTGTAGCTATAAGACCATTAAAAGATGGAGTAATAGCAGATTTTGATGTAGCTCAAACAATGATGAAGAGCTTAATAGATAAGGTGTCAACTAAAAATGCATTTAAGAACCCAAGAATAATAGTTTGCTATCCATCAGGAGTTACTGAAGTAGAAAAGAGAGCAATTGAAGAAGCAACAAAGCTTTCTGGAGCTAGAGATGTAATATTAATGGAAGAGCCAATGGCAGCAGCAATTGGGGCAGGGCTTCCAGTAAGTGAACCAACAGGAAGTATGATAGTTGATATTGGTGGAGGAACTACAGAAGTAGCTGTTATTTCTTTAGGAGGAATTGTAACTAGTAAATCTCTTAGAGTAGCAGGAGATGAATTGGATCAATCAATAATATCTTATGTTAAAAAAGAATTTAACTTAATGGTGGGAGAAAGAACTGCTGAACAAGTTAAGATGGAAATTGGATCAGCTTACAAAACTTCTGATGAAGAAATGGTTATGGAAATCAAAGGAAGAGATATGATTACGGGACTTCCAAAGATTGTTGAAATTTCTGAAACTCAAGTTAGAGAGGCATTAAAAGAACCGGTATATGCTATTATAGAATCGATTAAAACTACATTAGAAAAGACACCACCTGAACTAGCAGCAGATATTATGGAAAAAGGAATAATGCTTGCTGGTGGCGGTGCTTACCTAAGAGGCTTAGATGTATTAATTAATAGAGAAACAAATATGCCTGTACATATTGCAGAGGCACCTCTTGATTGCGTAGTACTTGGAGCAGGGAAGGCACTAGAAGATTTTGATAAAATTAGTAGGGATCAAAGAGGTTAATTTATGAGGCTTCTTAGAAATAAACTGGCAGTAACTATTGTGGTACTGTCAGTTAGCTTTTTAGGATTAATAGTGTATACTGTTAAGCGAGATAATCGAAGTATTATTGAAAGTGGTGCCGGTAGTACTTTAAACCCTGTACAAAGTCTTTTATATCAAGGAACTAATAGAATTAAAGAAACATTAGATTTCTTTTTGAATTTTTCTGAGGTTAAAGCACAAAATAAAGAATTGATTAATAAGAATCAAGAACTTGAAGATAAATTAGCCACTTATTCAGACTTAAAAGATGAAAATGAGAGGTTAAGACAAGTACTTAATTTTGAAGAAGATAACAAAAACTATAACTATATTGCGTGTAATATTATAGGTCATAGTGGTGGTAGCTTTTTGGATGGTTATATAATTAATAAAGGAAAAAATGATAATATCCAAAAAGGTATGGTTGTTATAGCTGCACAAGGATTAGTTGGACAAGTGACAAGTGTAGATAGTAACTGGAGTATAATACAACCATTGATTAATGAAAATTTAGCTGTAAGTGTTATGGTTGAAAGAACTAGTGAAGCTACAGGTTATATTAAAGGATTTAATGATGGACAAAATAAAAACTTAGCAAAAGTATATGATCTTCCAATGGACTCGGATGTCAAGGAAGGTGACGTGATACTCACTTCTGGTGTAGGAATGCTTTATCCAAAGAAAATTAGAATTGGAGAAGTAATTTCTGTAGAAGAAGATAAGGTTAGAGTTATGAAAAATGCAATTGTGAAGCCATATGTAGATTTTAATAAATTACAAGAATTATTTATTGTCTCTCCAAAAGATACGAGAGAAATTAAATATAATTAGAGGTTTTTAAATGGAAAAATTAATTATTATTTTAGTTTCTATAGGATTAGTTATATTAGATAATTCATTAGTTCCGTTTTTTTCAATAAAGGGTGCTTACCCTAGTTTATTATTTACCTTTGCTATAACATTTTCGCTGATTAATAAAAAAGAGAAAGCAGTTTTTGTTGGTGTTGTTAGTGGAGTGTTGCAGGATATTTTCTTTTTCAATGGATTTGGAGTAAATTCATTAGTAAATTTATTATTATGTCTTTTAGCTAGTATAATTGGAGCTGGAATAATAAAAAACAAAAGGTTAATACCTGTTATTTTGACCTTTTTCATTACAATAATAAAATACATAGCTATTTTTGCAATATTTCACTTACTAAATATGGAAGTTGATTTATCTAAAAGTATTATTATGGGAATTTACAATGCAGTAGTGATGTTTTTTGTATATAAGATTGTTATTAAGATATATGATGATGAATATACAAAACAAAGGTGGAGGTTTAAATGATAGTAAGTAAACCAATAAAGAAAAAGAAAAAGAAAACTTCGCGATATACTGTTTTGTGTATTATTATGGGGGTTATATTTACAGCCATAATATTAAAATTAGTATATCTTCAAGTATATAATTATCAGGAATATAAGGAAAGAGCAGATATAACATCAACAAGATTTATTGCAGATAAAGCTCCAAGAGGGAAAATATATGACGACAAGGGAAATATTTTAGCAACTAGTAGACAGACATATACTATTACCTATACAAAGACAGAAGACGCAGATAAACATTTTTATGAAACTATGAAGGAACTATTTAAAATATTGGATGAAAATAATGAAACAGTTCAAGATACATTGCCATTAAAAATAGATGGTAATAATAATATATATTTTGAATACTCAAGCAATAATAAGGATTCTCAAAATGCTGAGGAATTAAGATTTAAAAAAGATAGAGGATTAAATGATTCCTTAAAAAACAAGTTGTTTAAAAATGTTGAAGAATTATCAGATGCTCAAAATGCTCAGTTAGATCAGGAATTAATGAAAATCACACCAGAAGATTCATTTTATTTTTTAGTAAGAGCATATAATATGATTCAACTTGTGGATCCAAATTATAATGACAAAAACAAGGCTAAGATATATGCTAATATGTCTGACAAGGAATTGACAGAAGAAATTATCAAGCAAGGATATTCCTTAAATGATATTAGAAGATATATGGTTGTGAAGGATGCTATAAAAATTCAAAGTGTTAAAGGATATAGATCAGTAACACTTGCAGAAAACATTAAAAAGGATACATCTTTAATAGTTATGCAAAAACAATTTGATTTATCTGGAATAAATGTAAGCTTGTCTCCGATAAGAGATTATCCATATAAGAATCTAGCTTCTTCAGTTTTGGGTTATGTGTCTTCAATTAATGATACTCAAAAAGAAAAATATGAACTTAAAGGATATGATGTTTCATCAGATTTAATTGGACAGTCAGGAATAGAATCTGCTTTTGAAGACCAATTAAAGGGTGTTAAAGGTGGATCAACAATTAAGGTTAATTCCCAAGGACGTAAAACACAAACTTTGTTTGAATTGGAGCCTTCACCAGGAAATGATGTTCACCTTACTATAGATAGAGATGTTCAATATGCAGCAGAACAAGCTTTTGCTGATGGAATTCAAAATATAAGAAATAATACTAAAAGTGATTTAGATGGGCATAGCTTTTTAAATGCAACTAGAGGAGCTTTAGTTGCAGTTGAAGTTAAAACTGGAAGAATAGTAGCTTTAGTAAGTTACCCTAACTTTGATCCTAATTTGTTTGCAGTTCCTGGACAGATGACATCTGAGCAGAGAAATCAATTTTTTAAGCCAGACTATGAAGCTTTTGGAAAAGAATATGTAAAAAGAATGGGATTAAGTAAAAGTGTTGATGAATTATTCAAGGATTCAAATGGAAATTGGAGTGACATACACGATTTGTATCCAAAGCCTACTTATAATTATGCAACTATGTCACAGATTCCACCAGGATCTACTTTTAAGCCTTTAACGGCTATTGCGGGACTTGAATCAGGGGCAATTACTCCAGATTCAGTTATAAATGATGTTGGTGAATTTAAGATACATCCAGAAATATTCGGTACAGCATTTGGTCCAAAGGGATTAGAAGGTCCAACTGGACCAACAACATTAACAAGAGCTATTGCTCAATCTATAAACTTTTATTTTTATGAAACTGCCACAAGAATGTTTACAAATGCAGGAGGGAAAAGTAATTATACTACTGCATTAGATTCTCTTGCAAAATATGCTTGGAAATTTGGATTGGGGTATGATCCAAACACCAATCAAAAGGGCTCAACAGGCATAGAAATAGGAGAAAGTTTTGGGCAAACATATAACTTTAAATCATGGAAAGAACTTCAGATGTCTTATGCTAAGCTCAATTTAGTACAAATTTTAGAAAAAGATTGTGAGTATTATGGAAATACATTTGTGCCATTTGATATAAGAATATCAGATAGTGATAATAAGGAAGTTGAAAAATCCAAAAAAGCTATAAAAGATAAGATTGCGGAGAATTTAAGCAAAGTTGGTACAGATGATAATTCTATACAAACTCATGAGGAATTCATAAAAAGCATCAAAGGTGATGTTTTAAATATAATGAATAATTCTGATAAGTATAAACAAAATGTTGCTGATTATGAAGCAAGAACAGGAAAAAAGGTAAACTTAGAATCACAGGCTTCTACTATTACAGAAGTAATAGCACAATTTACAATTAATGATGAAGTTGGTGCAATAAAATCACCGGCGCAGATTGTTTATGCATCTATAGGCCAAGGGATGAATAACTTTACTCCATTACAATTGGTATCATATATATCAACATTTGCAAATGGAGGAACAAGATATAAACTTCATTTAGTTGATAAGATTACTGATACTAATGGAAATGTAGTGCAGGATTTTAAACCAGAAGTATTAAATAAAGTCCAAATGTCACCAAGTACGAGGAAAGCAGTAGAGGAAGGAATGACAGCTGTTAATAGTGAAGAAGGTGGTACAGCAAGTACTGTTTTTGGAACATTCCCAATAAAGACTGCAGGTAAAACTGGTACAGCCGATGTTTCAACAGACCAAAGGGACTTTGGAAGAGATCCTTATGCAACTTATGTAAGTTATGCTCCAGCAGATGGAAACAGTGAACCTGAAATAGCAGTAGTTGCAGTTGTGTTTGATGGTGGACATGGAAGTAATATTGCTTCAGCAGTTAAAGCAGTTTATGAGGCTTATTTTAAGGATAGATTACTACAAAAAGATCCTAACTATGCTTCTAAATCAGATACATTTAAAAAGTACGTTGTTGATAATCCATACAATAAAACAGCCGCCACATCGCAACAAAGTAATGCTAGTACAGGAAGTACATCAGCAAATACCAAGGCAAATTAAAATTAATCTAAATGTACAAAAATAATAAATATCTCTATTAGGAATAAGAATGATTGAAAATTGTTTGTTTGATCCTAATAGAGATATTTTCATATTATTAAGAGGTGGAAAATGAAATATAGTAATATTTTTAAAGGAAAATTTATATCAAGACCTAATCGATTTATAGCATATATAGAAATTGATGGATGCACAGAAGTATGCCATGTTAAAAACACAGGTAGATGTAAAGAACTATTGATTCCTAATGTGGAAGTTTTTGTAGAAAAGAACGAAAATCCAAAAAGAAAAACAAAATTTTCACTTATTGCGGTCAGAAAGGGAAATAGAATAATTAATATGGATTCACAAGTTACTAATAAAGTTATTCATGAATGGATATTAAAGGGAAATCTATTTACAGAGGTTACTCTAATTAAACCGGAAACAAAATACGGTAGTTCTAGATTTGACTTTTACATTGAAACCAAAAAAGGAAGAGCATTTATAGAAGTAAAAGGCGTAACCCTTGAGAATGAAGGAATTGTAAAATTTCCAGATGCACCTACTGAAAGAGGTGTTAAGCACATAAAGGAACTTTGTGAAAGCATAAAGGAAGGTTTTGAGGCTTACATAATATTTGTAATACAAATGAAAGATGTAGTGCATTTTGAGCCAAATGCAGAAACACATAAAGAATTTGCAGATGCATTAAAAGAAGCTAAGGAAAAGGGTGTTCACATACTTGCCTTAGACTGTGAAGTTACAGAAGATACAATTGATATAATGGATTACGTTAAAGTTATAGTATAAAAAATTAAAATGTATATTTATAATTCAGTATATTTATAGAATAATAAACTTTTTTGTGTAATTTTATTAAATTTACTCAAAAATAATTGAAACATATATACAAAAATAGTTATTTAAATGATATAATTTTAAGGAGGTTGCTATTTGCAAAAGATTTAACTATTTTAACCTGCAAAATTCGTTGGAGGTCATCAATGTATAATAATGATGGAATTTTAATAAAAGGTAATAAAGATGGAATAAATACTACTATTCATATGAATAGCTTTGCTTGTTTTGAAGATATGCTTTTACTGCTCATAAAAAAGCTTTCGAAAGGAAAACATTTTTATAAAGATACAACATTGGTTTTAAGAATAGATTTAAAGTCTATTAATAAAAAGCAGGTGGAAACTCTTAAGGAAACTTTATTGACAGAAATAGAGTTAAAAGATATCGTGCTAGAAGATATTGAAAAAGAAATAGAAAGTGAACAAGTATCGAAAAAAGAAACTAAAATATTTTCAGGTGTATATGAAGGAAAAACAAAATTTATACGGAAGACTGTTAGAGGTGGCGAATGTATAAATTATAATGGAAATATAGTTATAATTGGAGACATAAATAGTGGCGCAGAAGTGTATGCTACAGGAAATGTAATTGTTTTAGGACGTATACGAGGAAAAGTAATTGCAGGAGCTAACGGAAATACCAAAGCAGTAATTGCAGCATTTTTATTACAGCCAGAAATATTGAAAATTGCAGATGTTATAGCAATATCACCAGATGATATTGAAAAACCCAAGTATCCAGAATTAGCAAAAATAAAAGATGGGTTTATAATAGTTGAACCATATCTACCAAATAAATATATATAAGAATGTTGAAGGGAGTTTTTTTATGGGAGTATCTATAGTAATAACATCAGGCAAAGGTGGAGTTGGAAAAACAACCACTACTGCTAATATTGGAACTGCTTTAGCTTCATTAGGGAAAAAAGTAGTTGTTATTGATGGAGATACAGGTCTTAGAAATTTAGATGTATTATTAGGATTAGAAAATAGAATTGTATATACAATTATCGATGTTATAGAAGGAAGATGTAGATTAAAGCAAGGTCTTATAAAAGATAAGAGGTTCTCAAATTTATTTCTTTTACCTACAGCACAAACAAAGGATAAAGATGATATAAGTCCTCAAGAAATGTTAAAGATAGTTAAGGAACTTAAAGAAGAATTTGATTATGTATTAATTGATTCGCCAGCTGGAATTGAACAAGGTTTTGAAAATGCAGTAATTGGAGCAGACAAAGCAATTATTGTAGTAAACCCTGAAATTACATCTGTTAGAGATGCAGACAGAGTTATTGGGAAGCTTGATGCAAAGGGATTAGACGATCATGCAGTTGTAGTTAACAGATTAAATTATGAAATGACTAAAAATGGTGATATGCTTGATGTTTCTGATATCATTGAAACTCTTTCAATAGAATTATTAGGAGTTGTACCTGATGATAGAAATATCACTATTTCAACAAATAAAGGTGAACCTATTGTATTAGAAGAAGGCGCATTTGCTGGACAAGCGTTTAAAAATATTGCTAGAAGAATAACTGGAGAAGAAGTGCCGCTTATGAATTTACATATTGAAGAGCAACAAGGTTTTTTTAGCTCTTTAAAGAAGCTATTTAAGCGCAATTAGAGGAGGAAGTAAAGATGGGTTTTTTTAAGAATTTTAATAATAAACCAACGCCTAAAGAAGTTGCAAAAGATAGATTGAAGTTGATTTTAATACATGATAGGGGAGAAATTGCTCCAGAGATTATTAGTAAGATAAAGGAAGAAATTTTAGAAGTAATATCTAAATATATTGATATACAAGTTGATGATGTTGAGATATCTGTAAATAAAAGTGGAGATGAAGAAGGGGAAAACTCTTCTGCATTAGTAGCTAATATTCCTATTAGAAATATACGCGGAAGATAATATAATTCTTAATATCTAATATAATAAGCATCATACTAAGGAAGAATAAGTTTTGTTCTTTAGTATAATGCTTATTATATTTTTGTAATTCAATATAGTTATTTAAAAGATAAAAATGGAAAAGTATTTAAAAATTATTACAAATTTATTATGTTTTATTTACTGGTTCTAATTAGTGTGGAGAATATAGATATAATAATGTATAATTAATAGGAATTAAGGTATGAAAATATATTTAGTTTGAAATATATTTTTTAGTAACTTGGAGGTGAAATATTGTTTAGATTATTGAGGTTAGATTCAAGATTAATTAAGGAAATGGATAAGACTTTACTATTTTCCTTAATTCTTTTAATTTTATATGGTACGTTGAATATTTACTTATGTACAAAAGGACAGTATGGACAATTTTATGCAAAAGCACAATTTTTTTGGATTGTAGTATCTATTGTTGTATTCTATATTTTTATGGTAGTAGATTACACTATAATATTTAATTATGTGCCTATAATATATTGGGGTGTTGTAGTCCTTCTCATATTGACAAGGATTCCAGGGATTGGAGTAGTTATAAAAGGTGCAAGAGGATGGATTAGTCTTGGATTTTGTAATATTCAACCATCAGAATTTGCGAAATTTGCAATTATTCTTATGCTGGCTAAGAAGTTAGATGAGATGGATGGAAAAATAAATGATGTTAAAAACTTTTTTATACTAGCATTTTATTGTATAGTTCCAGTAGCCTTTATTGTAGTCCAACCAGATATGGGAATGAGTATGGTATGTTTCTTTATAGTTTTAGGGATTTTTTATACTATGGGTTTTGATATAAGAATTATAACCGGTGGTTTAATGTGTCTGGTTTTAGGAATAGTATTAGTATGGAATTCAGGTTTGATAGAACACTATCAAAAAGCAAGATTTACTGCATTTTTGAATCCATCGGTTGATGATGCATCAACTTACCATTTAAATCAATCACTAATTGCAATTGGCTCAGGAGGAGTTTTGGGAAGTACTCCATCATTAGCAGAAAATGGAGTTTCTACTTATGCAGCGCAGAATGTACCAGAAGTTTGGACTGATTTTATTTTTGCAGCTATTGCTGGTCAATGGGGATTTTTAGGGGCTGTTTTATTATTAGTTCTTTATGGATTCTTGATATATAAAATGATTTCTATAGCAAGAACTTCAAAGGATATATTTGGTTCTGTTATATGTGTAGGGATAATTTCATATTTTCTATTTGCTATATTACAAAATATTGGGATGACAATAGGATTGGTTCCTATTACAGGAATAACATTACCCCTTGTAAGTTATGGAGGAAGTTCGCTAGTTTCAACAGTGGCTTCAGTAGCAATGGTTGTAAATGTTGGAATGAGACGTAAAAAAATAAATTTCTAAAATAATATAAATACTCTTTTGTTGATTATTACATAATTATATTGTAATAGAAGCAAAAGGGTATTTTTTAGAAGTAAATATACAATGAAAATCATATTATTAATATACTTATTAAAATTTTATCTTCATAATTTTATTTAATATTAAATATAATTTAATAATGATGAATTTGGAGGAATGTATTATGAGTGCGTATAGATCAGCGTATGAGGAATATTATAGAAATATAAATAATGAATCAAAAGGTAAAAATGATATAAAGAAATATTCAATATTTAGAAAGAAAAGCGTTAGTTCTGATAATTCAAAGTATGGCTTTAACTTTAAAAATCGAGATAAAATTGTAGAGTATTTAATGAAGAGAATAATTAAGGAAGTAACTGGAGCAACAATAATATTAATTTTCTTTACAGGATTAAAATATATTCAAACTGATCAAATTAAAGAAATGCATACTAAATGTAAGCAAGCATTAAATTATAATATTAACTATACTGATTGTGTAAATACAATCAATGAAATTAAAATTGGAAATATAAAAGGAACAGATTTAAAACTAGAATATATAAAAACACAAGCATATAAATTTATGGAATATATAAAAACAAGTAGTACTATGCAAAATCAATAATCTATTATAGTAAGATTATACATAATTTTGTACGCTATTATATATTTATGTTTTCCATTTTTTGTTTTTATATTGCAAAATATTTTTATAGCAATATTATAGGGGTTGAAAATGAAAAGATGGTATTTTGTAGTTATTATAGAAATCTCAATATTTATGTGGCTTGGAGATTTTAAAGTTAATATCCTTTTAAGTTTTTTATGGGTTATATTGCATGAATTTACACATATAATAGTTGCTAATAATTTTGGATGTAAGTTCAATAATTTTTATATTAGCATCTTTGGCGCAAAAGCTGAATTAATTGATATTGATGAACTAAATGAAAGTAAAAAAATAATTCTATATGCAGCTGGACCTTTTTTTAATATTTTTATGGCTATTGTTTTGGCTTTTTTAAGTGAGTATTTTAACTATGATTTTATTAGTAATAGTATAATGATTAATTTATGTTTAGGTTTATTTAACTTACTGCCGGCTTATCCATTAGATGGAGCTAGATTGTGTGAAATATTATTATCAAAAAGATTTTTGTATAAGAAGTCAAAAAAAATTACTGAAATTTTTAGCTTTGTTATTTCAATAGTATTTTCTGTAATATTTATAATAACAATTATTCTATTACATAAGGTAAACTTAAGCTTATTTCTTGCAGTAATATTAATAACATATGCAACCTTTATAGAAAGAGAAAAAACTATGTATATAATAATGGGAGATATAATAAGGAAAGTAAGAAAGTTAAAGAAACGTAACTACATAGAAAATAAATCTATTTCTGTATATTACAAAAAAGGTTTAGTAAATGTATTAACTTTAGTTGATAAGAATAAATTCAATAGTTTTTATGTGTTGAATGATGATATGGAGTTAGTTGGAATAATTCATGAGGATGAACTTATTAAAGCTTTGAAGGACTATGGAAACATCTCTTTAGAAGAATATATGCACATGAGAAAAAGAGAACATTAACAAAAAATAACATGGAAGTAATAAAGATTTAACCTGACTATTTTATAATTAAATAAAAATAGTAGGAGTGAATAATATGGATACTTTACTTCATGGAAAAATAGGCTATACCTTAGGGAAGGAACTAATAAGTAAAGGATATTCTATGATTGATACAATATCTTTTGTTTATGGGAGTATATTACCTGATTTGAGTTTTAAATATAGAAGGACAGCTCATAGAAAAAGTAGAGATTGGAATATTGTTTTAAATATGATAGATGAAATTATTTATAATAAAGGAAAAATAAATATAAATTTATCAATTAAGCTAGGAATATTAACGCATTACCTCTGCGATTTTTTTACTTTTCCTCATAATGAAGTGTTTAAGAAAAATATTATTTGTCACGAGTTATATGAACAGTCTCAAAGGATGTTGTTATGGAATAAGCTTCCAAAGATTTGGGATGAATGTAAGAATGAAATAGACGTTGAGTTAAAATCTACAAAGGAAATTATAAATTATATTGAAGATATGCATATGATTTATAAAAATAACATTGGTGATAAAAAAAGAGATATATTATTTAGTAATATATTGGTTAGAGTAGTTTGTATATCATTATTGAAGATTAGAAATAATCGAAAAGTAATTACATTAGATGAAAAAATTAATGAAACAGATATTATGGCAATTTGAATTATTAAAAAATAAGGCTAGTAATTAATTTGAAGTTGTAAGATGAAAGTAGACATTAAAAAAGTATGTCTACTTTTTTGTTATAATAAAAAATAAGAGGATG